>NZ_JBNYXR010000001.1:512050-687242 GCF_051380805.1 Janthinobacterium paucivorans | reverse complement strand
ACTGGTTGAATTATTGTGTCCATAATCGAGTTTGTGGACACAATCGATTTGTGTCTCAACCTCAAATCATGCTGGCAGGAGTAGTCGAGGTAAAGACGGCGCTGGCTTTACGCTTACCTTCTTCTTTGTCGTTTGGCATTTTGCAGGCGAATAAAGGGATACACAGGACAACTACCAATACGGAACATGGCAGGCGAATGAATATATTTTGATACTGTTTCATGCTCACCCCAGACGTATGGTGGAACTTCGGTTATCTTCTAATGGCAACAAAAAACCAATCATTTTTTTCAACTTTGCTCCTCCTTGTTTTGCCAGCTTTTTCGTCCGATTGGCCTTCATTAAGTTTCCCCAACTCTCAAAAGCAGCCACAATCTCCGCCTTCGTCCCGCCCCCGCCATCGACCAATCCGCCGCTATGCATGCGCCACACGCGCTTGCGCAAATCACGCGCCACGCGGTGGTCGATGGTGGCGATATTGATTTCGCTGTCGACGGCCATGCTGCGCTGGTTCAGGTTGGCGCTGCCCAGCGTCATGAACACGTCGTCGACCAGCATCAGTTTGGAATGGATGTAGATTTCACGGTAGCGCCAGCGGTCGTTGTCAAACGCGCTCACATTGAGCATGGCCACCGACACCTTCAGCCCGAATTCACTCTCAAGCGTCATCGCGCCGGGTTTGTGGATGCCGTTGGCATGGCGCACCACGTCGGGCAACTGGACTTCCGCCTCGGCGGAAATGCCGAATCCTGCCCTGACACGCCGGGTTTTCGGTCGCTTGTTGTAGTCGTCGATCATGGTGTTTTGCCCCGTCATGCCAGCGTGCTGCCCAAGTGCCGCCAGCGTGTCGTGGGTGCGCGGCACCATCTGCGCGCGCTCCGGCACTGGAATGACGATGAACACGTGCATGACCGGCATATCTTCAAGACTCTTGCCCGCCTTGACACTACCAGCCTTCCAGGCGGCCACAACCTTCTTGCGCTCGGCCAGCAAATGTTGAGCCCATTGTTCATACTGGAAATACTGGTTTTCCACGTACAGGTAGCCGGCCGCCAAGCTGGCCTGAGTCACGGCGCGAAAATAGGTTTCCTTGATGGTCTTGTCTTGTTCCTCGGGCTGGGTCAGCACGATCTGCACGGTGGAGTCGCTTGGCTCGGCCTTATCCAACAGTCGCGCCGGTGGGTTGCCGCATGACAACTCTCGGCTAACACAGTCGGTGGAAGCCGAACGCGTGCGGTCGTCGATAGCGCGGTCCCATGCCTTCACGAAATTGTTGTACAGCGCGATGAGCGCACGGCCGCCGTCGATGCGGCAGGCATAGTCCTGATACGGTTTCAGCGTGGCGAACCCGCAGTCCGCAGCCATTGCCTGCAAACACTCGCGCCGCTCGTTGACGCCGCCCTGTTCGCGGCGCGTATCGTCGAGCAGATGGGCCGTCGTGTCCCAATAATCGGTTACCGAGTTCAGCCCCATCACATAACCGACGGCCTTGGCCCCCTCTTCATAGTCGAAATCGATCAGGACCGGCTTCTGGTGATGCGTGCCCAGGTATTGCATACCGAGCTTTTCGATCTCCCCCTTCGTCAAACCGCGCGGCTGGTCTATTTCGGTCGCGATACTCTTGCTGATCGCGGCGCTGTCGCCGTGCCGCAAGCGAATCTCCAGGCGCCCCAACAAGCCATGGAGCGCGGCCGCATACCAGCTGTGGCAATATTCTTCACGCGCCAGCATCGGGATATCCTCGGGCCGGACGATATCGCCCCTGAAAGCACTGCTTAACACAAGTTTTTTCCTGACTGCCTCCTGCAACATCGCCAGGCTGGCTTTTGCACTGATGTCATCAAAGCGCTGTCCACCGGTTTTCCATGGCGAGGTGCCGTGCGAATAGCCCGGCATGGTGCGCGCTATCGGCGAGCCGACCCGGTCATGCCAGATCAGCAGGCGCACCCTGAGGTGACGCCGCGTGGTGGCGTCGATCAGCAAGTCGCCAAACGTTTCGCCACGCGGCCAGGTGGCGCTGTTGCCGCGCACCAGTTCCATGCCCGGGTCGAAACCCCAGCAACACAGGTCGATGGACTTTTTAGCCTTGGCGATCTCGCCGGCGATGTCGGCGAACCCTTCCTGTCCGCAAATGAACAGTGTCAGCTTGTTGTTGTGCGTGATCGGGTGGCTGGCCTTGCCTTTCAGGTTGCGGTTTTCCAGCAGCCACTGGAGCGAACTGGTCGCAGTGCGTCCGACTTCGTCGATATGGGTGGTTTCAATGCGGCTGCTCGATTCAGGCATGGTGCTCTCCCGTCAGTGTCGTGCATCATTGAACAGCGCGGCCGTCGCTGGTGTCGTCAAACGCGCGCAAACCGTGATTCGACAGCTTGTGTTCGCCGTCCGGCGCCGCGTTCGGGTCGAAGCGCGCGCTCGCTTGCAATGAAAACTCTTCGCCATTGCCAAGAACGACACGGTAGCGCGGCGTACCATCCTGATGCGCGATCAGGATGCGGCCGAATTCGTCGGTCAAGCCTTGCTCGACTTCGGCTTCCCCCTTGTACAGCGTGTACGGCACATTGGCGTACTGACCACCATCCACATGGGCCTGTATCGTATGCTGCAATTGTCCCGCTACCGGCGCGATGGGCGGCTCCAGCTCTGGTTGCGGCCGGTTCTTGGGCGCCAGCGTTTCCAGGTTTCCATGAAACAGCGTCGGCGACGCGGTAAAAAACTGTACCTTGTCGCTAATTTCAAGCATGCAATTAGCGCCATGCAGGCGTACGCCTTTGCGGCCGCGAATATGCACCCAGTCGGCCTGGCTGATCAGCTCCAGCACCTTGTTGGCGACGATATCGACCGTATCGGTTTGCGCCGCGATCTGCACCGGGCCAGCTGCGGCGATCAGTTTCATGCCAGCCTTGTGGACGAACAGGCGCAGCGCAGCGCCGATGCTGGCGAACAGGCCGCCGCCGGCCGCCAGCGACAGATCGCACCCGGTCGTCAGCGCGGTGTGCTCGGCGCTGGCGATGTGCGTCGATTGCGCGCTCGTCGTTTCGATACCGGCCGGACTGGCCAGCACCAGATGCGGCTTTGACAATTCGGGAAATGCATTTTCGCCACTGCCGGCACCGCCCTTGATCCCGGCATGCTGGGCTTTCAGCACATCGGCGGCGGCGCCCTGCTGGGCGACACTTTCTTGCGCGCCGTGATGCTGCGCCAAGGCGGCAAGCGCCTTGTGCCGTTCAGCAGCCTCGGCCAACCGGCGCAAGGTTTCATCCATACTCTTGATATGCGAGGCGGCGCCATGGCGCGCTTCGGTGGTCAGCAACATGCCACGGCCGGCGCGCGCCACGCCCCAAGCGTCTGACGCCAGTTCCCAGCCCTCGCCACGCGCATCCTTGCGCCCGCTGGCGTCTTCGATGCGGCTGATGCAGCCGAGCGACAATTGGCTGTGCTGATGATCGCTTTTCAATTGCACCTGGATGCGCTGGTGCGTATCGTCGAGTACCAACTGGTTGCCGCGCACGCCGTAGCCTCCACCAGGCATCAGCTCGGCGCTGCGCCAGCCGCCCAGCATGCGTTGCCCCGGCAAATTCCACGGCGGCGCATGCTTGCCGTTGTACACCGCACCGACAATGACGGGACGGTCGATATTGCCGTCGAGAAACTGGATCAGCACTTCCTGACCGATGCGCGGCAACGCGATCTGGCCGAAGGCCTGGCCCGCCCATGGCGTCATGACCCTGATCCATGGCGAACTGCCGGCGTCGAACTTGCCCAGCCGGTCCCAGTGGAATTGCACTTTCACCCGGCCCAGCGCGTCGGTATGGATGGTTTCGCCTGCCGGCCCGGTGACAATCGCGGTCTGCACGCCGGGCAAGGCACAAGGCGTGCTGTTGAAATGCCGCCCCGGATACCAGCGGATGCTCTTGCGTATGCAACTAAAACGGTTTTCATAATGCGACTTTGCGCCCGTCCCTGCCTGGTAATTGTTGCTGGCGACATGATCGACCGACAGGATCAGGTATTCACGCGCGCGGATGTCCGGGCGCGCCGCTTCACCTCTGGCCGGCACGGATTGCTCGCCGCTGAAGTGGCCGCCCAGCGTGAAACTACGCCCGGCCTGGGCGCAGCGGTGATTGCCGTCAGCTTCGAAGGTTTGCGCCTGGCAGTTATTCGCCTCCATGCGGCGTTGCGCCAGCGCTTCGCCAGCGCCCATGTCGGCATAGCCATAGCCGGTGTCCTGATACAGTTCATGGGCAAACACGTCGCCCTGCTGGTACAGCGCATAGCCGCTGGCGCGGCTCGCATAAGGATGCTTATAGTTGAAGCTGGCCAGCGTGAGCGCGCCGGAAGCGATCTTGCGTATGGCTCGCCAATCGCGTATGCCGTCCCCCTCGAGCGAGCCTGCATCGTTGCGAAACAGCATCTCGTCGGCTGCGCACGCATCGCTGTCGCTTGGGTCGATGCTGTCGGTCAGCCAGGTATTGTCGCCCAAACACAGCGTATGACCGTCGGCCCGATGTTCATACCAATAATGGAGTCCCTGGTCTTCCCAGCGCCGGTGCAAATGGTTGTAATCGGTTTCATTATGCTGGTTGGCGCAGCTCAATATCGCTTTTTCCTCATGCAGCCGGTTTTGCCAGTCGCGCTGCACATAATGACCGAAGGTCGTTTCGCTGATGTCGATGACCGTGCGCTCGTGGAACGAGACGTTGTCCATGCGCAGCCTGGAAAACGCCAGCCAGGGTTGCAGCACCATTTGATAGAACGCGAAACCGCCATCGCTGCGCAACAAGCGAAATTGGCCGACATAACCATTGAAATAGCGCAAACTGGCGTCATCGCGCACCATCGAAATGGTGACCATGCGCCCCATCATCGCGGTCAGGGGAATGTGGAGATTGTCGGACAGCAGTTCGGCGTCGAAGCGAAAGTCGCGTGACATTTCCTCGTGCGCCCGCAAGCTGTTGACCAGCAGCGCGGTATCGGGCGGACCATCGTTGTGCGGAAAATCCATGCGCAGCAAGCGGCTGTCCTGGACTCGCCGGCTCGCTGCAAAAAGGTGCGCAAGATCGGCTGCCAGCTTGCCATCATCCATATTGCCTCCTTCATATTTATTCCCCTGGCCCATGCTAACCATGGTGAACGCCGGCATCTTGATGAAACTCAAACTCGTTGACCATACGAAAAAAAGCCGCATCGGCCAGTCAGGCGGATGCGGCTTTGTTATCGCGCAAGTTACAGATTACTTCTTCGCAGCTTGTACAGCCTTCGGATACTTGATGGTCATTTCCTTGAGCAAGTTGTCGGCATGGTCGACTTCTTTCATCACCCACAGCAGGTAACGGATATCGAGGTGGATGGCGCGCGTGATGGCCGTGTCGAAGTACCAGTCCTTGGTGATCGATTCATACGTCGAATCGAAGTTCAGACCGATCAGCTCGCCACGCTTGTTCATCACGGCCGAGCCGGAATTGCCGCCCGTGGTGTCCGCGCTGGTAAGGAAGTTGACGGGCACCGTGCCCAGTGCCGGGTCGCGGAACTGGCCGTAGCGTTTTTGCTTGACGGCGTCGAGCAGCGCTTGCGGCGCTTCGAACGGAGCCTTGCCCGTGACTTTCTCGACGATGCCTTCCACGGTCGTGAATGGTCCCTTGGTCAGCCCATCGCGCGGCGAGAACGCAGAGACCGTGCCATACGTGACGCGCAGAGTCGAGTTGGCGTCAGGATAGACCGGCTTGCCTTGCGATTTTTTCCACGCGATCACCGCTTGCATGTATTGCGGAATCACGCGTTCCAGGTTGCCGTCGATTTCCTTGCGACGCTCTTCCAGCGCGGCATCGACCACTTGCAGCTTGATGGCCAGTTGCATGAAGGCGTCGTCGGACTGGACGACAGCAGCCTGGTCTTTTTCCAGCCAGGCCAGGCGCTTGGCGGTGTCAGCCAGTTGCGTCTGCAGGTACAGGGCCGCCACGGCGCTTGGTGCCGGCAGCAGCGCGTCCAGGCCTTGCGGATGGCTCTTTGCCGCCAGCTGCGCGTAACGCTTCAGGCCCGCTTCAAAACGCGCCTGATCGACCTTGTTGACATACGACTGCTCGAGGCGGGCCAGACGGGCCTTGATGAAAGCCAGGTCACGCTGCTGGAAGCCCGATTCACGCTCGGCATCGGCTTTCTGGCGCTCCAGCGACAGACGGTAGATGGTGCGCGCGCTTTTCAGCAAGTCGCTATTGGTGGCCACCGACCAGGCAAACTCTTCTTCGCTCAAGGCCATGTCGCTGGCGATTGCCGCGTCCAGTTCGGCCAGCAAGGTGGGCGCGACGTTAGCCTGCTGCGCGTACCAGGCGCGGAACTCGGCATCTTGCACGTCCTTGATGACGGCGATGTCCTTGCGGGCGAAACCGTCGAGCAAGCCCTGGGTTTTCTTGAGCACGTTGTTAATACTTTTGACCACGCTCGCATAGCGCACGGCAGCGGCAGCGTCGCCCTTCGTCGCGGCGGCCATCACGGCCAGGTCGGCTTGCAGTTCGGATACTTTCAGGGGAAAGACCGTATCGCGCGCGAAACGGATTTCCGCCGGCAGCTTGTAGCGGCTGGTGCGGCCGGGGTAGCCCGCCAGCAAAATGCCGTCACCGGCTTTCAAACCTTCAGCCGACACTACCAGGAAGTCCTTCGATTTGTACGGCACGTTGTCGGGCGATGGATCGGCCGGACGGCCATCCTTGCCCACGTAGGCGCGCAGGAACGCGTAGTCGCCCGTGTGGCGCGGCCATTCGTAGTTGTCGATGTCGCCGCCGAAGTTGCCGATCTTGTCCGATGGCGCGTATACCAGGCGCACGTCGCGTATCATCATCTGGCGGATGCGGTAGTACTCGAGGCCACGGTGGAAAGCGGGCACGGAGCAGCGGTACATCTTGTCCGTCTCGCATTCGGCGATCAGGTCCTTGATGCGCTTTTCCACCGCTTCGTGGCGGGCGCGGCCCGTCATGTCGGCCGTCAAGCCTTTGAGTACGCGCTCGCTGACGTTCTCTACCTGATCCGTCACATACACCAGACTGTTCGGACCGCCCGGCAACTCGCTGGCGCGCGTCTTGGCCAGAAAGCCGTCGGTGATGTAATTGTGCTCCGGCGTGGCATTGCGCTGCACGGCGCCATACGCGCAATGGTGGTTCGTCACCACCAGGCCCGCGTCGGAGACGAAGGCGGCAGAGCAGCCGCCCAGCGAGACAATGGCACTCATGGGATGCTTGCTCAGGTCGGCCAGTTTTTCCGCGGGAATGTCGATGCCGACCCGTTTCAGTTCGGCTTTCAGCTGTGGCAGTTGGTGTGGTTGCCACTGCCCTTCGTCGGCGTGTGCACCGGCGAACGCGCCCAACAAGGCGACTGGTAAAACGATTGTTTTGAACACGATATGCCCCTCCATAAATAGCAGGCGAAAGTATAGCCTGTCCAGGCACCCTGAGTTGGCAAAAATCACCTCATTGCAATTTCCATATCAGGCGCCAGGCAGCCCCGCCGGCAGCAAGGGAATCTGCAGGGACAGCCGGCAACCGACGCCCCACGCTGGCATGCCAACGTCGAATTGCCCACCCAGCGCCGCCACCCGCTCGGCAATGCCGATCAGGCCAAAACACTGCTTTTTGCGCTGCTGCTGCGGCGTGATGCCAATACCGTTGTCGCTGATGGCCGCATACAGGGCGCAGGCATCCGAACCGAGTTCGATCTCGACCTCGCTGGCCTGAGCATGACGCATGACGTTGCTGAGCGCTTCCTGCACGACGCGAAACAGGACGATCTCGACCTGGCTGCCAATGGCGGCAAACACGGCCTCGTCACGTATCAGCAGGCGGCAAGCGACGCCGCTGCGCTTGCGAAAGTCGCCCACCTGCCATTCGATGGCGGCCTGCAAGCCCAGCTCCAGCGCCATCGGGCGCAGCTCGTTCATGATGCCGCGCACACTCTTGATGGTGGTGTCGACATTGCTGAGCACGGCACCAACCCGCTGGTGCAAGCGCGGATGGGAACCCTCGGTGCGCGCGCTGAGCATGGAAATATCGATGCGCAGCGCCAGCAGGTTTTGCCCCAGTTCGTCATGCATATCGCGCGAGATGCGCTTGCGCTCATCTTCCTTGGCCGTTTCCATGTGCAGCGCCAGCTGGCGCAGCTGCGCATGCGACTGGCGCAGGGCGCACTCCATCAGCTTGCGTTCGCTAATGTCCGTGTGCGCCACCACCACGCGCAGCGGCCCTTCGCCCAGGAAACGGCTGATCCTGGCCTGCCACCAGCGCGGGCCTGAGCGCGTGGCAAACTCATACTCGAGCGCAAACGTGTCCGCGTTGCCGGCGATGACGGCGCGGATGCCATCGGCCAGCTCGCGCCCGGCGCTGCGCTGCCAGCGCGGGTCCCGTTCACAGAAGTCCAGATAATGGAGCTGCTCCGGCGCCTGGCCGACAAAGGCCAGGCAAGCCTGATTGGCATGCACCAGGCAGCCGGCCTGGTCCAATACCAGCACGCGGTCGGTCAGCGAATCGATGGTGGTGTGAAAGAAACGCTCGGCCTCGCGCAACGCTTCCTGCGCCCGCTCGCGTTGCTGTACCTCGCGCTGCAAATGCAGGTTGGCCCGCACCAGCTCGGCGGTGCGGTCGAGCACGCGTTGGTCGAGCTCCCGGTGCAATTCGCGCAGTGCAGCATCGGCCAGCTTGCGCTCGGTGATGTCGGAAAACACGCCGACAAAATGGCTGATGGCACCGTCTTGGCTGCGCATGGGCGTGATCGACAGCGATTCGACGAAGCGCTCGCCGTTCTTGCGCCGGTTCACCAGTTCGCCATACCAGCTGCCATCCTGGTGCAGGCTGCGCCACATGGCGGCATAGAATTGCGGCTCGTGCGTACCGCCGCCCAAGAAGGAAGGATCGCGCCCGATAGCCTCTTCCGCCTGGTAGCCGGTGATGGCGGTAAAGGCGGGGTTGACGGAAATGATGCGGTTGTCGCTGTCCGTCACCAGCACGCCTTCGCGGATGCTGTCGAGGATGACGAAGGCGCGCCGCAAGGCCGATTCGCGCGCATGCTCGTCACCCAAGTCCGTTACCAGCATGCGCACGCTGGCGCTGTCCACATCGACATTGGCTTCGATGCGCACGACGCCGCCGCCGCCCAGTACATCTTCGAATAGCCGCACTTCCAGTACTTGCCGCGTGCCACTGCTAAAAATCGCATCGAGAAAACGGCGAAATTCACCCTGTGCCTGCAGCGCTATGAATTGCTCGAAACGTCGCCCCAGCAATTGATCCTTGTCGCGTTGCAGCCAACCGCAAGCCGCCACGTTGACGCGCGTGATCAAGCCCTCTCGCGTCAGTGAAAAGTAGCTGACCGGCGCCTGCTCATACAGCTGCGCATAACGGTCGCGGCTGCTTTTCAATACATTCTTGAGTGGTTCCTGCTCCGCCAATCCGGCGTTCTGCATTTCCAGCTCGATCTGTCTCACCTGCAACTCGTGCAGGTGGCGCATCAACTCTTCGTTCGACAACGGCCCTGGCGCTGGCAGCGCTGGCTCCACACGCCCGCACAAATGCCCGTCAACGGGTCCGCTATTGCACGCCTCATTCATTGCGCCCCCTCACCTGCCCCTGCGCTCGCCGCTGCGCCCGACTGTATTAGGCGCAGCTCGGCGTCCAGCAACTTCGACTCGGTAATGTTGATGAAGGTCACCACCACGCCATCGATCCTATTGTCCACCGTGCGGTACGGCATGATGCGCACGTTGTACCAGCGTCCCGTCTTGGTTTCCACTTGCCGCTCGCAAAACACCAGGCTGCGGATCACTTCCAGTGCATCCGTTTCCAGGTTCGGGTAGGTCTGGTCGTTGACGATGTCGCTGGGCGGACGGCGCAAGTCCGTCTGGATCAGCTTATAGATTTGCGTGGCCGGCGCCGTGAAGCGGCGGATGCGCAGCTCGCTGTCGAGGAAAATGGTGGCGATATCGGTGCTGTTAAGCAGGTCTTTCATGTCGCTGTTGACCAGCGACAAATCATCGACCTTCGATTGCAGCTCGGCATGGACCGTGTACAACGCTTCATTGAGCGACTGCATCTCTTCCTTCGAGGTGGTCAGCTCTTTGTTAGCCGATTTCAACTCTTCGCGCGAGGTCTGCATGGCGTCGCGCGCAGCCTGGATTTTATTGCGCGCCGGGATCAACTGCTGCTCCAGTTCCAGCACCTTGGGGTTAGGCGAGCGGCTATGCCGCGCAGCGCTCCGGGCTGGCGCGAGCCGTCGCGCGCCATCGCGTGGATATCCCAGTTGGCCTTGCCTGCTGCCGGTTCCAGCAAGGCACCCGTACGTCCGTTGATATACGGGATATCGCCATCCTGGTTCAGCAGCACGGCCGCTGGCGAGTATTTCTGGAACAATAATTGCTCGACGTGGGACTGGGTTTTCCCGGGCATGCTGACGTCTCTCGTGTCGCTGGGCGATGGCAAGAATGGCCGACGTTACCTTCGTGGAAAAGCATGTCGGCAAGCGCTGGCGGGCCAAATTATCGAGGCGCCGGTAGCGCCGGGTGGATGTCGTCGTCAGGGGCGCAAACCGCCCGGAAAAATGTCCGGGCGTGCCATCGCTGCCCATGCCGGACAGAGTCACGCCCACGGCCAATGCGCGCAACTCAGCGGCCAGACTTTCGAAGAAAGCATTGATGGGCAAGCGGCGTCCGCGCAGTTGCAGCGGCTCGCTGAGCACAAAGTGCCTACCCGACAAGCCCAGGTCGGCGTTCGATGGGATCACATAGATGTGCTTCGGGCGCAATTGGACGCGCTGCGTGATTTCCGTGACGGCAATGCTGGTGGCGCGCTGCAGTAGTTGCGGCAACATGGCTTTTTGCGTGGGATCAAGGTGCTGGATCACCACATAGGCGATGCCGCTCTGCGGCGACACATGCGTCAGGAAAGCGACAATCGGATCGAGACCACCGGCCGACGCGCCGATGGCCACCACGGGAAAATCGATGGCGGCCACCTCTTGCGCTGGAGCTTTGCTGTGTTTGCTGCGTGTCATCATCGGCAAGAATGCAGCCGCGGCACGTGCGCCTGGCTGGCGGATAGATAATCTGACATTCTAGCACCCAAGGCGCACGGCAAAACGCGAATTTGGCGCGGGGGCTGTTTACCCCCTACTGCGCCTGCGGCACCTGCCAGCCGCCGCCCAGCGACTGGATCAGGGCCACGGCCGTCGTCTGGCGGTCCGCCTGCACCTGCACCAGCGAACGGCGCGCCGACAGGGCCGTCACTTGCGCCGAGACCACGTCCGTGTAGCCGACCTGGCCCGCGTTGTAGCGGTTCAGCATCTGCTGCTCGACCTGGTCGGCGGCCGATGACGCCTGCTGGCGCAAGGCCAGCTGCTCGGCCAGCGCGCGCGTGGCCGACAACTGGTCCTCTACTGCGCCAAAGGCACTCAATACCGTCTGGCGGTAGCGCGCCACGGCCGCCGCATGCCCCGCCTTGGCCGCGTCCACGCTGGCCGTGGTGGCGCCCGCGTTGAACAGCGTTTGCGCGGCCGACACGCCCAGCGACCACAGGCTCGACGATGCATTGAACAGGTCAGCCACACGGCTGGCGCCGGCGCCATAGGAAGCCGTCAGGTTCAGGCTAGGATAGTAGGCCGAACGGGCGATGCCGATCTGCTCGTTGGCCACGGCCACCCGGCGCTCGGCGGCGGCGATGTCGGGACGGCGCTGCAGCAGGGTCGACGGCACGCCCAGCGGCACCTCGGGCACGCTCAGGGTCCACGGCGCCACGGCCAGGCTGAAGTCGGACGGCGCCTTCCCAAGCAAGATGGCAATCGCGTGTTCGAGCTGGGCGCGCGCGCGCGTCTGGCTCGACAGGTCGATCTGCGCATTGGCCAGCTGCGTCTGCGCCTGCAGCAGGTCGGACTTGGCGGCGATGCCGGAATTGAAGCGGTTGGTGGTGATGTCGAGCACGCGCTTGTAGCCAGCGATGGTGGCGTTCAACAGTGCGATCTGCGCATCACTCTGGCGCAGCGAAAAATAATTGGTGGCCAGCTCGCCCTGCGCCGACAGGCGCGCAGCAGCCAGGTCGGCCGCGCTGGCACTGGCGCTGGCATCGGCTCCCGTCACGCCGGCGCGCAGGCGGCCCCATATATCGGGCTCCCACGACGCGCCGATGGCGCCCTTGTAGTTATTATTGGCCTGCTGCTCGCCACCGCCGCCGGAACGCGCGCCGCTACCCGTCAGCTTCACGCTCGGGAATAGCGAGGCGCGCTGTTCGCGCACCAGCGCGCGCGCCTGCTCGTACGCAGCAAGGGCTTGCGCCACGTTCTGGTTCGAGATGTCGATGCTGTCGGCCAGCTGGTTCAATTGCGCATCGCCGAACAGGGTCCACCAGGGGCCACGCTCCAGCGTGTCGGCCGGCGCAGCGGCTAGCCAGCCGGCCGCTTCCTTGAACGTTTGCGGTGCGGCGGCCACTGGCACCTCATACGCGGGGCTGACGGCGCAGCCGGCCAGCAGCAGGCAAGCGGTGGCGACGACCAGCGACGGTAGATGGCGTGCGGGGATGGCGGACAACATAGGTTTTACTTGCTTCATGATTGTGTGCTCGGCTTATCTGGCCCAGGAATGCGGCTCAATTGCTGCTCGTCGACGCTGCGCGTGCGCAGCTTGTCGAGCAGGATGTAGACCACCGGGGTGGTCAGCAATGTGAGTAACTGGCTGGCAATGAGCCCGCCGATGATGGCAACCCCCAAGGGCTGGCGCAGCTCTGAGCCTTCGCCAAAACCGATCGCCAGCGGCAAGGCGCCAAGCGCCGCTGCCAGGGTGGTCATCAGAATGGGGCGGAAACGCAGCAAGCATGCCTCGCGCACCGCGGCCAACGCTGTCAGCCCGCGCGCACGCTCGGCCTCCAGCGCGAAGTCGATGATCAATATGGCATTTTTCTTCACGATACCGATCAACAGGAATACGCCGATCAGGGCGATGATGGAAAACTCCATGCGCAATATCAGCAGCGCCAGTACGGCGCCCACCCCCGCCGACGGCAAGGTCGACAGTACGGTAATCGGGTGCACCAGGCTTTCGTAAAGAATGCCCAGCACGATGTAAATCACCACGATGGCCGCCAGGATCAAGAACGGCTGCTCCTGGTTGCTTTCCTGCGCGCTCTTGGCCGAGCCCTGGAAGCTGCCGCGCACATTCACCGGCATGCCGATTTCCGATACCGCCTGGGCCACGGCCGCCTGCCCGTCGCTGAGCGGGTAGCCGTCGGCCAGGTTGAACGACACGGTGGTGGCCAGTTCCCCGCCCTGGTGGTTGATGGACGTGGCCGTCGCGCTTTCGGCGAAGCTGCTGAACGACGACAGCGGCACCATGCGCGCCAAGGTCGTGGGCAGAGCCGAACCACTGGACGGGTCGCGCGCCGCCGTGGTATTCGGCGTCGCAGCGGTGGTGGTTGCCGACGCGGTAGCGCTCGTGGCGGCAACGGCCGCCGCATTCGACGCCGGCACATACACGGAGCGCAGCGCTTCCGGGCTTTGCGCATAGCGCGGCGCCACTTCCATGATCACGTGATACTGGTTCAGCTCATCGTAGATGGTCGCCACCTGGCGCTGGCCGAAGCTGTTGTAGAGCGCATTGTCGATGTCGCGCACCTGCACGCCCAGCTGCGTGGCGCGGTCCTTGTCGATGGCAACATAGGTTTCCACGCCATTTTCCGCCTGGTCCGTGTCGACGTCGATCAAGGCCGGCTGCAGCTTCATCTGGTCGGCCAATTTCGCCGCCCATTTCTTCAAGTCGGCCTGGTTGTCACTGATCAGGGTGTACTGGTAGGTCGAATTGCTGGCCCGACCGCCCATGCGCAGGTCCTGCACCGGGTTGAGGAACAGCGAAATACCCGTCACCTTGGCCAGCTGCGGGCGCAAACGGGCGATCACGGCTTGCCCCTTGTCCGTGCGCTGCGAGGCAGGCTTCAGATCAATGAACATGAAGCCGCCCCCTGCCCTGCCCCCGCCCGTAAAGCCGACCACGGTGGCGACGGCGGGATCATCCTTGATGATGTCGACCAGTTGGCGCAGCTTGCCCTGCATGGCCTGGAACGAGATGCTCTGGTCGGCGCGCATGCCGCCACTGATCTGGCCCGTATCCTGCTGCGGAAAGAAGCCCTTGGGCGCGGCTGCGAACAAGTACACATTGAGCCCGACGACGAACACCAAAATGGTCATCACCAGCGCGGCGCTGGACAATGCCCAGTCCAGGCAGTGCTCATACACTTTCAGCATGCGCTCGAAGCCCCGTTCGAACCAGCGCGCGACCAAGCCCGGCGCCTTGCGCTGCGCGCCGCTTTTCAGCAGCCAGGCGCACATCATCGGCGTGGTGGTCAGTGAAATGACCAGCGAAATCATCACGGCCGCCGACAGCGTGACGGCAAACTCGCGGAACAAACGCCCCACCTGTCCGCCCATGAATAGCAGCGGAATGAAGACGGCCACCAGAGACAGGCTGATCGACAGCACGGTAAAACCCACTTCCTGCGCACCCAGCAGGGCCGCCTTAAAACGCTCCATGCCCGCCTCGATGTGGCGCTGCGTGTTTTCCAGCACCACGATGGCATCATCGACGACAAAGCCCGTGGCCACCGTCAGCGCCATCAAGGAAAGGTTATTCAGGCTAAAACCGAGCATATACATCACGCCGAAGGTCCCCAGCAAGGAAACGATGGTGGCCACGGCCGGGATAATGGTGGCGCGCACGCTACGCAAAAAGGCGCTGACCACCAGCACTACCAGCACGATGGAAAGGAGCAGGGTGAATTCGATCTCGTGCAAGGACGAGCGGATGGAGTTGGTGCTGTCCGATGCCACGTGCAGCTTGATGTCGCCGGGCAGCTGTGCCTGCAGTTGCGGCAGCAGCGCGCGCACGCCGTCGACCGTGGCGATGACGTTGGCGCCCGGCTGGCGCGTGATCAGCACGATGACGGCCGGATCGCCATTGAACAAGCCCAGAGTATTCTTGTTTTCCACGCCGTCGACCACTTCGGCCACGTCGTCGAGGCGGATGGCGGCACCGTCGCGCCAGGCCACTACCAGGCTGCGGTAGTCGGCCGCGCTACGCCCGCCCGAGGCCGTGCTGGCAGACGAGTAGATCTGCAAGCTGCGCCCGTCGCCGGAAATGGCCCCCTTGGGGCGGTTGGCGTTGCTGGCCTGGATAGCCGCACGCACGTCTTCCATCGACACGGCATAGTGATTGAGCTGGTACGGCAGCAATTCCACGCGCACGGCAGGCAGCGAGCCGCCACCGAGCTCGACGTCGCCGACGCCCTTCACTTGCGCCACCTTTTGCTGCACCAGGTTCGATACGGCATCGTAGATCTGGCCCGGCGTGCGCATTTTCGACGTCAGCGCCAGGATGATCACGGGCGCATCGGACGGGTTGGCCTTGCGGTAGGTCGGGTTGCTGCGCAGCGTGGCCGGCAAATCGGCGCGCGAGGCGGCAATGGCCGCCTGCACTTCGCGCGCGGCCGAATCGATCTTGCGGTTCAAATCGAACTGCAGGTTGATACGCGTCGAGCCCGTGCTGGACGAGGAGGTCATCTCGTTGACGCCGGAAATGACGCCCAGGCGCCGCTCCAGCGGCGTAGCCACCGAGCTGGCCATGGTCGCGGGGCTGGCGCCGGGCAAGCTGGCGCTGACGGAGATGGTCGGATAATCGACCTGCGGCAGCGGCGAGACGGGCAGCACGAAGAAGGCACCGATGCCCGCGAGCGCGATGCCGATGGTGAGCAGCACGGTGGCGATGGGCCGCTTGACGAACGGTAAGGACAGGTTCACGCAGCACTCCCCGCATTATCGCCTGGCTGCTCCAGGCTCGCCTCGCGTGTCTTCGGCTGGGCCCTAAAGCGCTGGCCCAGGCGGTCGAAGCCCAGATAGATGACGGGCGTCGTAAACAGGGTCAGCACCTGGCTGACGATCAGGCCACCGAAGATGGCCAGGCCAAGCGGACGGCGCAACTCGGCGCCCTCGCCCCAGCCCAGCATCAGCGGCACGGCCGCGAACAGCGCTGCCAAGGTAGTCATCAGGATAGGGCGAAAACGCAGCAGCGCCGCCTGGTGGATGGCTTCCTGCGCGCTCTTGCCCTGGTCGCGCTCGGCCTCGATGGCGAAATCGATCATCATGATGGCGTTCTTTTTCACGATGCCGATCAGCAGAATGATGCCGATGATGCCGATCACGCCCAAGTCCTGCCCGGAAATCATCAGCGCCAGCAAGGCGCCCACGCCAGCCGACGGCAGGGTCGACAGGATCGTCAGCGGGTGGATGTAGCTTTCGTACAGTACGCCCAACACGATGTAGACGCAGACGACGGCGGCCAGGATCAGCCACAGCTGGTTCGACAGCGAATTTTCATACGCGCCGGCCGCGCCGAGGAAGGTCAAGCTCACCGAAGGGGGCAAGGCGATGTCTTTCGCTGCCTGGCGGATGGCGTCGACGGCGCTGCCCAGCGCCACGCCTTGCGTAGTATCAAAGCCGAGCGTCGTGGCCGGGTACTGCGCCACGTGCGTGATCTGCAGCGGCACCTGTTTTTCGCTGACGCTGGCAAAAGCGGACAAGGGCGTCGACTTGCCGGAACCCGTGCGCACCTGCAGTTGCGACAAGTCGGCCGGCGTGGTGACGATGCCGGGCTGCGCTTCGAGAATCACGCGGTACTGGTTGGTTTCCGTGAAAATTGTCGAGATGATGCGCTGGCCGAAGGCGTTGTATAAGGCGTCGTCGACGGTGGCCGTGGTGACGGACATGCGCGCAGCGCTGTCACGGTCGATGGCTACCACGGCGGCGGCGCCGGTGGCACCGGCGTCCGTGACCACGTTGCGCAGTTGTGATTTTTCGCGCATGCGGGCCGCCAGTTTGCCCGCCCACTCGGTGACGGTGGCCGTATCGGCCCCTTCGAGCGAGACGCGGTACTGCGTCGGCCCCGATTCCGCATCGATGGTCAAATCTTGCGTCGGCTGCAGGTACAAGGTCACACCGGCCACCTTGGCCACGCGGTTGCGCAGGCGCTGCATGATGTCGTCCTGCTTGCCACTGCGCGAACGCTTCAGGTTGATCAGCATGCTGCCCGTGTGCAGCATGGTGTTGTTGGCCGCATCGACGCCCACCAGTGAACTGAGGGTGTCGACATCGGGGTCTTCCAGCAGCGCGCTGGCCGCTGCCTGCTGCAAGGCGGCCATGCGTTCGTACGATACGGCTTGCGAGGTTTCAATGCGCGCCTGCAGCTGGCCCGTGTCCTGCGTGGGGAACAGGCCTTTCGGTATCGTGATGTACAAAATCACCGTCAGCAGCAAAGTGGCCAGGGCCACCAGCAAGGTCAGACCCTGGCGTTGCAATACCCACACGAGCGCATGGTCATACTGACTGATGACTTTATCGAGCAAAGCCTGGAGGCGCTGGCCGGTGGCGCTAACGTTTTCATCGGCATGGCTTCTCAGCCAGCGCGCCGACATCATCGGCACCAGCGTGAGCGAAACGACGGCGGAAATCAATATCGTGATGGCCAGGGTCATGGCAAATTCGCGGAACAAGCGGCCCACCACGTCGCCCATGAAGAGCAGTGGAATGAGTACCGCGATCAAGGAGACCGTCAGCGAAATGATGGTAAAGCCGATCTGCGAGGCGCCCTTCAGGGCGGCGGCCATCGGTGTCTCGCCCTCTTCGATGTAGCGGGCGATGTTTTCGATCATGACGATGGCATCGTCGACGACAAAGCCGGTGGCGATCGTCAGCGCCATCAGCGACAGATTGTTCAGGCTGTAGCCAAGCAAGTACATGACGCCGCAGGCGCCGATCAGCGAGATCGGCACGGACAGGCTGGCGATCACCGTGGCACGCAGGCTGTGCAAGAACGCGAAGATCACCAGCACCACCAGCAGCACGGACAGCAGCAGTTCCATTTCCACGTGTTCGACGGAAGCGCGGATGCCCGTGGTGCGGTCGCTCAAGACGTCGAGCTTCATGGCCGCCGGAAGGCTGGCCTGCAACTCGGGCAACAGGGCCTTGATGGCGTCTACCGTCTTGATGACGTTGGCGCCCGGCTGGCGCTGCACGTTCAAGATGATGGCCGGCTGCTTGCCCGACCAGGCGCCCAGGCGCATGTTTTCCGCGCTGTCGACGACGTTGGCTACGTCAAGCAGGCGCACGGGTGCGCCGTTTTTATACGTGATGATCAGGCGCTTGTAGTCTTGCGCCGTCACCAGCTGGTCGTTGGCATTGATCGTATACGAGCGCGTGGGGCCATCGAAACTGCCCTTGGCGCTGTTGACGTTGGCCGCCGCGATGGCCGTGCGCAGGCTGTCCAGGCCCAGGCCATATGAAGCGAGCAGCCTGGTGTCGCCCTGGATGCGCACGGCGGGACGCTGGCCGCCCGACAGCGACACCAGGCCCACGCCGTTGACCTGGCTGATCTTCAGCGCCAGGCGCGTATTGACGATGTTTTGCACCTGCGTCAACGGCATGGTGTCCGAGGTGATGGCCAGCGTCAGCACGGGCGCGTCGGCCGGATTGATCTTGGCGTAGACGGGCGGCGCCGGCAAGTCGGTGGGCAGCAGCGAGCCGCCCGCGTTGATGGCCGCCTGCACTTCCTGCTCGGCCACGTCCAGGGTCTGGCCGAGGGTGAACTGCAGGGTGATGATGGAGACGCCGGCGGCACTGGTAGAACTCATGCGCTGCAAGCCCGACATTTGCCCGAACTGGCGCTCCAGCGGCGCCGTCACGGTCTGTCCCATGACCTCGGGACTGGCGCCCGGATACAGCGTCTGCACCTGGATGGTGGGGAAATCGACCTGCGGCAAGGCGGCCAGCGGCAGCAACTTGAAGCCGACCAGCCCCGCCAGCACGATGGCCAGCATCAGCAGCGCCGTGGCGACGGGGCGCTTGATGAACGGCGTCGATGGACTCATTGCGCTGCGCCCTTCGCTGGCACCGTGGCTGGCACCGTGGGTGGCGCGGATGCCGACGCCGATGCGCTGACCGCACCGTCAGCCTGCGGGAGGCGCTGGCGACGTTCGCCGTTCGCGCCAGTGCCAGCGTTGACGCCAGCGCCAGCCCGGCGGGCGCCGGACGGCTTGTCACCCGCCAAGGTGACTTTCGCGCCTTCCTTCAAGCGGTCGGCGCCTTCCGTGATGACTTGCTCGCCCGCTTCCAGGCCGGCACGGATTTCCACCATGTCGGTGCTCGCCTGGCCCTGTGTGACCGGGCGCACGGTAACGGTCTTGTCGGCTTTGAGCACATACACGAAGTCGCCATTATTGCTGTGGCGCAGAGCAGTGACGGGTACCAGCACGGCGCCCTTGATATTGCCCAGCTCCAGGCGCACGTTGACAAACTGGCTGGGGAACAGGGCCATCTTGTCATTCGTGTAGCGGGCTTTGGCACGCACGGTGCCCGTCTGCACGTCGACCTGGTTATCGAGCGCGCTCAAGCTGCCCTTGTCCAGGGTGTGCGTGCGCGTGCGGTCCAGCGCCAGCGCCGGCAGGACCGAGCCGGCATTGAGGCGCTCCTCGATAGTCTGCACTTTATCCTGTGGCACGGAAAACTGCACGTCGATAGGCGACAGCTGCGTCACCACCACCACGCCGCCAGCGTCGCTGGTGCTCACCAGGTTGCCGATATCGACCACCTTCAAGCCTGCGCGGCCGCTGATCGGCGACACCACTTTTGTATAACCGAGGTTCAGTCTGGCCGTGCCTTCGGCGGCGCGGTCGGTCATGACCGTACCTTCCAGCTGCTTGACCAGGGCAGCCTGCGTATCGACCTCCTGGCGCGCGATGGAGTCTTGCCCGAGCAGGGTTTGATAGCGTTTCAGGGTCAGGCGCGCGTTTTCTAATTGCGCTTCGTCTCGCTGGCGCTGGCCCGTGGCTTGCATGAGCGCCATCTCGAACTGGGCCGGGTCGATCTGCGCCACCACCTGGCCCGCCTTGACCATGCCGCCTTCCTTGAATTTCAATTCTTTCAATATGCCCGATACCTGCGCACGCACCGTCACGGTAGAGGCCGCCGTCACGGTGCCGAGCGCATCGAGCACCACGGGCAAGTCCGATTTCACCGCCGTGGCCACACCCACGGTGGTCGAGGGCCCGCCACGGCGTCCGCCAGGGCCTCCTGGGCCACCGGGACCGGCCATGCCGGCGCCACCCTGAGCACTGCTGCCCGAGTGGGTCAGGTACCAGGCACCTCCACCCAGCGCGGCCATGACGACCAGCGCGATGACACTGCCGACGATTTTCGAGCGGCGGCTGCGCCGTGGGCAATTGGGTGCTGTCTGCGTATCCATCGCTTATCCTTTTATAGGCCGCTGGCACGGCGAGTCTGTGGCGCCGGCAGAGGTGGAATACACTCAGGCTGGACGCCGTTTTTCGAAGTTATATATCAAGCCGCAGGAAATCGAGAGCTGAACAAAAGTTGATAATCAGCTCAAAAAAACATCGTTTCCCAGCACGAAAACGACTTTAGCATAGCCATGTATCTGTTTTATTTCCGCTTGAAACAATTCCGTACGGTCGCGCGCGCACGGCCGTACCATGCGCGCCAGCGGTGCGCTCGCCCGCGATGAGAAACGTTGGAAAAATCAGGCTTGCGGCGGTGAGCGCCACGGCAACGCTGCGGCGCGCGCGCGTGCCGTGCAGATACAAACTCGCTACAAATCTCCCGCCAGCCCACTTGACCTGGCTACGGCCACGGCTACGCCAGCGCCTGCTCCTGCTCCTGCTCCTGCTCCTGAAATGAAACAAGCCGGGCGAAGCCGGCTTGGGGGTGTCAGATATGGCAGAATAAAGCTAAATAAGGCCAAATAAGACCTGGCAAAATCGTCGCCTGCGCAGACGCTTTGCTCAGGCCTTATTTGCCGCCCAGGGGCACCTCGCACAGGCAATGCGTGAGGGCCATGAACGGCTTGTGCTCGCGCGTGATGCCCGACAGCCAGGAGAGGTCCTGCGCCATGCCCAGCGCCGCGTCGGCCGGCAAGCCGGTCGTGGCAAGGCCCAGCTTCACGTGCTCGCCCAGCCCCAGGGTGGCCATGGCTTTGGAGCCGAACATGCCGATCAGGCGGTCCACGTTCGACGTTTCCTGCTCCAGGTAGGTCACGCGGTAGTCGCTGCCCAGCTTGGCCCGCTTGGCCGCCGATGCCAGTGCATCGCCGTAGCTGCCGATACGGTCGACCAGGTTGCGCTCTTTCGCCTGCAAGCCTGTCCAGACGCGGCCCTGCGCCACTTCATTGATCTTTTCCGGCGTGCTTTTGCGCGCCTTGGCGGCCAGGTTCAGGAAATCGCCATACACGTGGTTAATCGAACCCTGGATCACTTGTGCAAAACGCGGATCGAGCGGACGCAAAGGGTTGCCTGCATCGGCCAGCCAGGTGGTAGGCGAACCGGCTGTGTGGATGCCCAGCTTTTCCACTACCTTGTCGGCCGTCGGCAAAATCGCGAACACGCCGATGGAACCGGTGATGGTGGCCGCGTCGGCGATCACTTCATCGGACGAGGTGCTGATCCAGTAGCCGCCCGAAGCGGCCACGTTACCCATCGAGACGACCACCGGTTTGCCGGCGGCGCGCGTCAGTTCCAGTTCGCGACGGATCAGTTCCGAGCCGAAGGCGCTGCCACCCGGCGAATCGACGCGCAGCACGATGGCCTTGATCGATTTGTCTTCGCGTGCCTGGCGGATCAGGCGCGAGGTGGACAGGCCGCCGATGGCGCCCGGTGGCGCGATGCCGTCGCCGATTTCACCGGAAGCGATGACCACGCCGACAGCGTCGCCGATATGCACGGGGCGCAATCGCGCCAGGTAATCGGTGTAATTGATCTGGCGAAAGCTCGTGCCTTCGGTATTCTTCGCACCGCGCGCCATCATGAACTGGCGCAGTTCATCGCGCGTTTTCAGGCCGTCAACCAGCTTGGCGTTGAGCGACAGCTTGCCCAAGTCGCCGCCGGCCGCCGTCATCAAGGCAGGCAGATTGTCGATCGACTGCATGATGGCGCCGGCCGGCAGCTTGCGCGCCTTTTCCACGTCCGCCGTGTAGGTCGTCCACAAGCCATTGTTCAGGTAGCGGTCCGCTTCGGCGGCCGCTTCGGACGGGCCGTTGGCGATGAAAGGCTCGGCCGCACTCTTGTAGGTGCCCACTTTCAGCAGGTTGACCGTCACGCCAACCTTGTCGAGCGCATCGCGGTAGTAATTGCGATAACGACCAAAGCCTTCCAGCAAGACGCCGCCCATCGGATGCAGATACACCTCGTCGGCCTTGGCCGCCACCAGGTACTGGCGCTGGTTGTAGCTCGAACCCCAGGCCGTGACTTTCTTGCCCGTGGCGCGGAAACGCTCCACGCCGGCCGCCACTTCGCGCAGCGACGCCAGGCCACCGCCCTGCAGCTCGTCGAGCAGGATCACCATGGAACCGATGTGCTTGTCCTTCGATGCTGTGTCAAGAACCGCCAGCACGTCGCGCAGCTGCACGCTTTTCTTGGCTTCGCCACTGACATTGGCCAGCACCGCTTCGCGCACACCGCCCGGCGTTTCTTCGACCAGCGGGCCTTGCAAGTCCAGCACCAGGGTGGTCTTTTCTGCCAGCGGCTTGGCGCCGCCGCCAAAGATGGCGATCAGGATGGCGATGACGATCAGCAGGAAAATCAGGTTGATGACCGTGCGGCGGGTGGCGTCGAGCGCGCGCCAGAATGCGCCAAAGCCGCGACGCAGCGGCGGGAAGGGATTGAGTGACATTGATACTCCGTGGGGTTAGGTACCGAAAGGAAATCAATATAGCTGAAAATGGCCGCGATCGTCTTGGGATTCGTCTTATTTTGACAAGTCTGCCGCACGCGAACCCGCTGGCGATGGCGGCGTGGAAATGAGGAACAGGGCGCACAGTACCAGGGCGCCATTCAGGATCAGCAATTCCAGGCCGATACGGTAATGTTCAAACAGGCGCGCCTGCCCCCCTTCGAGCAGCGCGCACAGCAGCGGCCCCGCCAAGACCGCCAGCGGCACCCAGCGCTCACGCACGCCGCGTTTGCACAGCAGGCCGAAGGCGAACAAGCCCAGCAGCGGGCCATAGGTATAGCTGGCCAGCTTCAGGATGACGACGATCATGCTGGGGCTGTCGATCCACTTGAAGGCCATGATGAGGGTCAAGAACAGTGCGGAAAACCCCAGGTGAACGCGGCGGCGCCAGCGCATCTGCGCCGCCGCACTCAATTCCGGCCTGCGCTGCACGCCCAAGATATCGATGCAGAAGGTGGAGGTGAGCGCCGTCAGCGCCCCATCCACGCTGGGAAACAGGGCGGAAATGAGGGCGATAAAGAAAATCAGCTGCACCACGGCGGGGAAATGCCCGAGCACCACGGCCGGGAACAATTTATCGCCCGTGGCCGTCACGCCGGCCAGCGGCGCGTACAGATGTAAAAGCCCGCCGAGGAACAGGAATAGCAGCAGTACGCCAGTGAGCACCACGGTCAGGCTGAGCATATTTTTTTGCGAGTCGCGCAAGGTGCGCACGGAAATGTTCTTTTGCATCATTTCCTGGTCCATGCCCGTCATGGCGATGGTGATGAACATGCCGGCCACGATGTGCTTCCACACATAGGCGGGGCTGTCCGGGTCGACGTTGAAGATGCGCGTCAGGCCTTGCGCGCGCATCTGTTCGAGACTGTCGATGAGGGACAGGTGCATTTCACGCAGCAAAAACACGCTGCAAATCACCAGCCCTGCCAGCATGCAGGCCGTTTGCAGGGTATCGGTCCAGACGATGGTTTTGACACCGCCCTCAAGCGTATAGAGCACGATCAGCAGCAGCACGACGCACGCAGTCAGCCAGAACGGCACGCCGAAGCTGTCGAGGATGCTTACCTGCAAAATATTGACCACCAGATACAAGCGCGCCGTAGCACCCAGCAGACGCGAGAGGATGAAAAATGCCGCCCCGCTCTGGTAGGAACGGCGGCCCAGGCGCAATTCCAGGTAGCGGTAAATGGAAGTGAGCTGCAGCCGGTAGTACAGCGGCAGCAAAATGAAAGTGACGGCCAGGTAGCCGAGCACATAGCCTATCATCAGCTGCACGTAGCCAAAACCGTTGCTCCCCACGGCGCCCGGCACGCTGATGAAGGTGACGCCCGTGAGCGTGGTGCCAACCATGCCGAAGGCAACCAGCATCCAGTGGCTATCCTTGTTGCCGATGAAAAAACTCTCGTTGGTGGCGTGGCGCGAAGTGCGCCATGCTACGCCCAGCAAGATCAGAAAATACGCGAGGACGACGGCAAACAGGATGACTGGGGACATGGGCGTTGCGCTGGCGGTAAAGATGAACAGGGGCAGGAATATACAGCAAAGCGTACAGCAAAGCGCACAGCCATGCCCCCAGTCAATCCGGCATCAACAGCCGCCCGCTTTCACGCGCTCCACTTCCAGCCCGAACCACGGACGCAAGCGCGTGCCGACGACGTTGCCCAGAAAAGCGCACACCAGCCACAGCCAGCCGTGCAAGCTGCCCGAGACGATGCCGCTGAAATACGCGCCGATATTGCAGCCGTAGGCCAGGCGCGCGCCATAGCCGAGCAGCAAGCCGCCGACGACGGCAGCGACGATCGAGCGCAGCGCGATGCGCCACACGGGTGCATAGCGACCGGCCAGCGCCGCCGCCAGCATGGCGCCCAGCACGATGCCGATATCCATCACGGAAGTCTTGTCTTGCATCAAAGGCGCGGCCAGGGCGGCGGCGTTGGCCTTGGTGGACCAGTAAGCCCAACTGGCCGTGTCGATGCCGACCACGGCTGCCGCTTTCGCGCCCCACAGGGCAAACGCAGACGTCACGCCCCACGGCTTGCCCGACAGCGCCAGGGTGGCGAAGTTCAGCACCACGAGCGCGATGGCGCCCGCCACCAAAGGCCAGGGGCCATGCAGCCAGGGCGACGCTTGCGCAGGCCGCACGGGTGTCGCGACGAGCTTGCCATGGCGACGTTTTTCAACCAGCACCGTAATGCCGGCGATCAGCGCGAAAACGATCCAGTTCAGCGCCAGCGCGGGCAGCAGGCCCAGGGTCGTCACCAGGGAAATGGGCTTGAGCTGGGGCAGCGAGGTCCAAAATGGCATGTGCGCCGTACCGATCACGGAGCCGACGATGAAGGCGGCCAGCGTGATGAGCATGCGCGTGCTGCCACCACCGACCGTGTAGAGGGTGCCGGAGGCGCAACCACCGCCCAGTTGCATGCCGATGCCGAAGATGAAGGCGCCGACGATCACCGAAGTGCCGGCCGGCGCGACGAGGCCCGCGACGGGCGTGCCGAACAGGCTACCGGCCGACAGCGCAGGAAAAAACAACGCCACGCCCACGGCCAGCATCAACATTTGCGCGCGCAAGCCATCGCCGCGGCCATCGGCAATAAAGACGCGCCAGGCCGAGGTAAAGCCGAAGGCCGCGTGATACAGCGTCATGCCGAGCAAGGCACCCACCACATACAGCGCGCATTGGGTGGCGCCTACCGTCTGCGCCAGATACCACGCGCCCAGCACGATGAGCAGCAGGGCAAGGCCCAGTGGTTTCGGATTGATATCGGCGCGCAGGCGCAGGGGGGAAGTTGCAGTATCGGACATGGGAGAATGAGGACGAGAGGAAGGTAAGCCCTATTTTCGCCCTTTTTGCTGCTTTCTGCCAGCCGGCACGCTGCGGCACGCGCGGGGCCTGAGATTGCCCGTTGGCACGTGGGACTTTTCAAGCTAGGCGATGTTGCTTAACCATTCCTCAATTGCCTCTCCAGTGATCGGCCGGCTATACAGATAGCCCTGGCCCTTGTCGCATCCCTGGGCGTACACCACGGCTGCTTGCTGTTGCGTCTCGATTCCTTCCGCGACGGTATTCATGCCCAGGCTACGCGCCACTTTCACCGTCGCTTCTATTAACACTTCATGATGGCGGCTGGTACCGGCCAAGGTAACAAATGAACGATCAATCTTGACGGTATCGACGGGTAACAAGTGCAAGCTTGATAGCGAGGAATAACCGGTTCCAAAATCATCGAGGGCCAGCTTGACTCCCAGCGCTTTCAGGCGAAGCAACTGTTCTTGGATGTCTTTTCCCTGCGCCGCCAAACTCTCGGTAATTTCCAACTGCAATTTATCTGGCTCCATGCCGCTGGCCGCAAGAATGGCGCTCACCTTGTCGCACAAATCGTCTTGGCTCAGTTGCGCGCGCGATAAATTGACTGCCAGCAAGCGCGGCGCGCGCGCTCCCAAGCGCTGCTTCCAGCGTACAAAATCGCGGCATGCCCTTTCCAACACTTTTTCACCGATGGCGCCAATCAAGCCACAGTCCTCGGCGATACCGATGAATTCCACGGGACCGACTACTCCGCGCACCGGATGTTGCCACCTTACCAGGGCTTCGACGCCTGCTGTCGGGTCAACTTTACCGTCCGCCAAGAGTCGGACCACAGGCTGATACAAATTGTATAATTCACCGCGCTCTATGGCATACCGGAGATCGCTTTCCAAGCCGCCGCGCAACAGCGCATCCTCGCGCATCTGCTGGCGAAATATCGCAAAACGGTCGCCTCCTCCAGCCTTGGCGATGGCCATCGCTATCGCAGCGTCACGCAGCAGATCATCGGCATCATGCGCTTCTGAGTTCAGCACCACGATGCCGGCGCTGAAGGTGCATGTGATCTCATGACTGCCTATCATGTACGGTTTGCTCAGGCGCTCAAGCAAGCGCGCGGCAATGGCTGATACGACGCCACGCTCAGTGACGCCATCCAATAGCACAGCGAACTCGTCGCCGCCGACTCTGGCTATCAGCTCAGTCGAAGTGCGGCTTCCAGGTGGCCGGCTGCTCGATCTCAGATTAGTGCTCAGGCGTTCCGCCACAAGGACAATGACCTGATCTCCGACCTCGTTGCCCAAGGTGTCATTAATCTGCTTGAAGCGATCAAAGTTAATGAACAATACAGCGCAATAATCGCCGCTCGGCGCACGTGCGCGCTGCGTCATCGTGGATAACAATTCGAGCGCACCTGCGCGGTTTGGCAACTGTGTCAAGGTATCAAGCTTTGCGGCACTTGCCAGACGACTAGCCAGCAGTCGTTGCTCTCGCACCACCTCATGCGTAGCGTCCATCACTATGGCCATCAAGCGATTGCCATCGACTTTCAGCAAGCCCAGTGACAATACTGCAGGACTTTCCGGATGCTGTCGCTGATGCTCATTGACCGCGATCCTCATCCCCTCGCAGATCAATCCTTGCTCGGGCTTGAAGTTAGCGCACAGGCGCAGCAGGCCCGGCGCATACGGCTGTAGTACCTGAAATAAATTGACCAGATCGCCATCGGCAGACAGCGGCATTAACAATTGCGCGGCCATTGGGTTGAGCATCTCGATACTGCCATCTTTTTGCAGCTGTATGAGCGCAACAGGAGCACGATACAAAAACTGTACTAAAGACTCATAGGCACTATCCTGCTCACCACTCATGACCCACTCCTGTCTGCTGTGCGGGAAAATGCGCTGCCTCAGCGTCCAGGCATACGACGCGGTTTCGACCTGCGCGTTTCGCCGCATACAAGGCTTGATCGGCGCGTTTCATCAGTGCGTCGAATCCGCTCACACTATCGTCCATTACCGCAACGCCGATGCTGATAGTGTATGCGATGACATGCTGTTCATACATGGCGGGAATGAGTTGAACTTGCTTCCTTAAGCGCTCCGCTACCGCCATGACATCGGCCAAATTCACAGACGGTAAAATCACCGCAAATTCCTCGCCTCCGATGCGCGCCAGTATGTCAATCTGGCGGCATACGCTCTTCATCGTGGCCGCCAGATGGCACAGTACCGCATCGCCCGCCGGATGACCGTATTGGTCGTTGATCGCCTTAAAATGGTCGGCATCGAGCATGATCAGCGACAACGGCCGCAATGCGTTATTGCGGCGCAGCAACTCCAGATCGGCAGCCTCGAAAAAAGCCCGGCGATTTGACAGGCCGGTAAGATGGTCGCAATAAGCTGCCTTGCGCAGATTCTCGCTGACATCACGCTTATCTGAAATATCCCGGATGATCATGCAATAGGCAGGTTCTTCATCGCTCAGCTCGCAAGGCTCTGCGTTCTCTTCGATACGGGCAGGCAATGGTGAAATCATCGAACTACCCCAGAATTCGTGGCCATCGGCACGTAGCCGCGCGCCTTCATGCAGCGTCCAGCCGTTCTCGTCTGCCTCCCGCAAACGCTCCATTTGCTGCTCTTGCGTGGTCGCTCCGGCGGGGTAGAAAATTGCATAGGGCTGCCCTTTGACGCCAGGCGCATGGCCAGTGACACGCGCAATGCTTTCATTCCAGGACTCGATGCGGCCTTGCTTGTCCAGGCTAACCAAGGCGTAGTCGGCAATATTGGTCATGATCGCGTTAAGCCAAGCGTCGGTCTTGCGCAGCTGCCGTTCGCGCCTGTCTTGCAAGGTGATGTCGTTGAGCACTGCCATCAACCGCTCCTCATCGAGCTTGAGCATACTCAGCGATAGCACCTGCGGCCCGTTGGCGGCGTCGTCCGCGTGCAGGTATAGCCGAGTTGCGTCACAGATTTGGCCATAGCTTGCAGCAAACTGACTGCACTGCAACTGCAGGTCTGGCGCAACCGGTGCGAGCGCATCGAACAGGTTGGTCAACTCGCCATCCTGGCTCAGCGGCATCAACAGCTGGGCCGATAGCGGATTGAGCATGATGATGGTACCGTCTGAAGAAATTTGAACCAGGCCAACCGGCGCCATGTACAGAAACTGCAGCAGTGCCTCGTACTCCTCGGACTCCGTCGAATTGATGACGCTACTCATAAGCGATGCACCAGGACGTAGGATAGATCGGCCGCTGGATCCGCCAGCAAGCGCAGCTTGACCCTCGTGGGCCGCATGCGCAGTGTCAGCACGTAGCTGATCGTATCGTCGAGCACTTGCCCGCTTTCATACGCGTCCGCAAAGCGCTGCGCGACCAGGAAATTGTTCATGCATGGCGCGACCACCATGAACAGATCCTGCTGCAGCACGCGCTCGACGCTGAGTCCCGCCGCCTTCGATTCGAAGGTGTTATAGCGCTGTACCCGGCCATCGCGCCCAAAGCCGATAACACCGAAGCCGAACGCATTGAGCGCCGCTTCCTCTGCCGTTTCCAGCAGCATGATGATGCCAGGCTGGTCAAACTGTATTTCTGTATGCATATTCATTGTTAGCAACTCCTGTACGGATCGCAAGAGGATCTCTGTTGTCGTGTTAATCAAGCTACTGCGGGTCTCCAAGCCTCACCCGGCAGCGCGTCCATACAAGCATTGCGAGTCCATCACACTTGTCCATCACGCATATCCATCTCTCTACGGTTCGCCTACCCCAGGGCCATCGCTGATGATCCAGTCGATGAGCTTGCCCTGCCGGTTCATCGGCAGAGCGGCGCCGATGGTGAACGATACCGGACGCGCCGCAGGCGGCAAGCGCTGCCTGACCCAGGCCACCAGCTGATCCGGCAGGCACTCGGCACCGCCGAGGTGCGCGGCCACCACGAAGGCCTTCAGCCGCTGCCCTTCGTCCGCGCGCATCAGCCGCACATGGGCCTCGCTGACGCCAGGATGGCGCTTGAGCACCTGTGCCACCTGCGCCGGATAAACGTTCGTACCACCGACCTGCACTGCCTGGTCATGCCGGCCCACTGGGACGAAACTATGCTCGCCGTGCCAGTCGATCTGGTCCTGGCAGTCGCAGCGCAGCTCGCTGCCGTTCGACGCCTGGCGCAGCAAAGTATCGCCAGCCTCGCCGCGACGCCAGTAGGGCAGCAAAACATAAGGCTGGCGCGCATCGCTGCGCCAGCCTACCCCTGCGCTTTCGCTGCTACCGTATATTTCGGCCAGCAACAAGCCGGACGCCGTCAGTTGCAGCGCCACGTCGCGCGGGCATGGCGCAGTCGACGTCACGCCCGTCACACCAGCAGGCCAGCTTGGCGCTTGTCGCGCAACGGCGGCCCACAGTTCAGGATAGCCGATAATCACGTCCCCGTCTGCGGCCTGCGCGATCAACTGCATCGGCAGCATGTTTCTGGCATCGACAAGCGCGGCGCGCGCGGGGGCCAGTGCCAGTGGCAGCAGCACACTGAACAGGAAGCCGTAAATATGATGCGCAGGAACGGCATACACGATGCGCCGCGCATGGCCGAATTGCGCTGCAAAAAAGCACGCCTCTTGCCATAGCATGTCGAGTATGTGGGGGCAGCTTTTGGGCACGCCGCTGCTGCCTGAGGTTTTAAAGCTCAACTCGGCGCTGTAATGGTCGAGGCCCTTGCGCGCGCAGGCGATCCACTGTTCCAGCGTCACGCACTCGAGCAACGCCTGGTCAGCACCACTCTGGTGCAGATGCAAGCAGGCGGACAGCGCCGTCGCCAGGGCATGGCGTTCGAGTGAATCGACACCCAAATCAGCTTCCAGTTGCCAGCTTTGCGGCCACGGCAACGACGGCAAACCTGCGCGCCCACGGCGCATCATGCTCAATTCAGCATGCATGAAGTCCGACACAAAACGGCGCAGCAACGCGCCGTCGTGCCACCAGTTGACGCAGGGCGGGTATGGTGTTTGAGTCTGATTCACGCCAAGCCTTCAAGCGCTACTTTGAGCATATGGCGCACAATATCATCAGGCGCCATCTTGCTGTATTTCTGCAAGTACTCGACCGCAGGGTCACAGGTGCGAGCGTAATAGCTGAACAATATAACGTCGGTAGGTAGTTCCGGGTTCAATTGCCCCGCCTGCTGCGCCAGCTTGACCAAAGCCTCCAGCTGCCGGTTCAGTTTCATGACTCGCAGCATGTACTTCACATTGCGGATCAACATATCGCGCACATGCGGGCTGCTCGATGGCAAGAACGGCAAGCCGCCGCCCAGGCGCACCCGCAGCGCCCACTCGAGCAGGGACGACAATTTCTGCACGGCACTAAGTGAGCTATCTAGCGCGGCGACATAATCGAGGGCGCCATCGAGCAGGCGTATCAGCGCCTCACCGACCAGCTCTTCCTTGGACTTAAAGTGCTTGTAAAGGCTCGGTTTGGAGATGCCTACCGTGCCGGCGACGTCATCCATGGTCATCAAGTCATAGCCTTTTTGGCTCAGCACCGCCGTCGCGGCATCGAGGATTGCGTTCTCACGCAGCTTAAATGCTTGATTTTTAAAGCTTAGTCTTGGGAGGATACTCATTGGTAAATTTAGATACTAATTAGTAGCTTTTGTTGTTTGATGGTAGTAATATTAGCATACCAGTACAAAACGGTCAGTATACCAAGCAAAACTACATGAATCCGCCACGCAAACGTATCGCCATCATCGGCTCCGGCATTTCAGGCCTGGCCAGCGCCTATTTTCTCAACCGCAAGCACGACGTCGTGCTGTTCGAAGCCGCCGACTATCTTGGCGGCCACACCAACACCGTGGACGTGACACTGGAAGGACGCTGCCATGGCGTCGACACGGGCTTCCTGGTCTTTAACGAGCATACCTATCCCAACCTTGTGTCGCTGTTTGAGGAACTCGGCGTCGACAGCATCGCCAGCGACATGTCGTTCGGCATGTCGGTCGACGGCGGAGCGCTGGAATGGGCAGGCACCAGCCTCGACAGCGTGTTCGCACAGCGCACCAACGCGGGCTCGCCGAGCTTCCTGCGCATGCTATGGGACATCCTGCATTTCAACCGCAACGCGGAGCGCTTTTTACAAAGCGCAATCCAGACCGCGCTGACGCTGGGACAGCTTCTGCAGCAGGAGGGCTATGGCGCGCGCTTCCGCGATGCCTACTTGCTGCCGATGGCGGCGGCAATCTGGTCCAGTTCGCCACGCGATATCCTGCAATTTCCGGCAGCGACTTTTTTGCGTTTCTGTCTCAACCACGGCCTGTTGCAGGTCAACGGCCGCCCGCAGTGGCGCACGGTCGCAGGCGGAGCGCGCAACTATGTCGACAAGATCGCCGCCACGCTGCCTGACGTGCGCCTGAACACGCCCGTACTGGGCGTGCGGCGCAGCGCGGGCAGCATGCAGGTGTGCAGCAGCAGCGCGGACGCCGAGCCATTCGACGCTGTCGTGTTCGCTACCCACGCGCCGACCACGCTGGCCATGTTGCAAGACGCCAGCCAGACAGAGCGCGCCATCCTCGGCGGCGTGCGCTACCAGCCCAATACGGCCTACCTGCACACGGACGCAAATCTGATGCCACGGCGACGCAAGGTCTGGTCGGCCTGGAACTACCTTGCAGGCGCGCAGGCGGACGGACAGCGCCCCGTGTGCGTGAGCTACTGGCTGAACCAGCTGCAGGCACTGCCGTTCGAGACACCGGTGATCGTGACGCTCAATCCGCACACCTTGCCGGCCGAGAACACACTGCTGGCCAAGTTCAACTACGCCCACCCGGTGATGGACCTCGCTACTGTGCGCGCGCAGCAGCAGTTGGCGCAGATCCAGGGCAAGGACGGCGCCTGGTTCGCCGGTGCCTGGACCGGTTATGGCTTCCACGAAGACGGCTTGAAATCGGCACTGCGCATCGCTGCAGCCTTCGACACGGCACCGACATGGAATGTGCTGCCATGAAGCAGCCTGCCGCCCAGCTGTTGCACGGCCATGTGACGCATGCGCGCCTGCGTCCGGTGCCGCACCGCTTCGTCTATCCGCTGTTTTATGTACGTTTGAACCTGGCCCGGCTGGACGAATGCCAGTCGCGCTGGTTCGGCGTGGACCGCTGGCGGCCGCTGTCGATACGCCGGCGCGACCATGGCCCGCGCGATGGCTCCAGCCTGGAACAATGGATGCGCACACTGCTACGCGAGCACCACATCGATGCCGACGGTGAAATCTGGCTGCAAACCTTTCCCCGCGTCGCTGGCTATGTGTTCAATCCCGTCAGTTTCTGGCATTGCTACGACACGGCTGGCCAGCTGCGCGCCGTGCTGGCTGAGGTTAACAACACCTTCGGCGAAAGCCACCGCTACCTGCTGCGCATCGCCGATACGGCCGGTGGCCCGTCCACCGCCACTGCCGACAAGCAGATGCACGTGTCACCGTTCTGCGAGGTGAGCGGACACTACCGCTTTCGCTTCCGCCTGGGCGGTGCCAGCCATTGCACCGAGCTCGACTATCACGACGATGATGGCGTGCTGCTGCGCACCGCACTGAGCGGCCGTGCCATGCCGATGAGCGACAGCGCATTGGCTGGCGCCCTGCTGCGCTATCCACTATTGGGGCTGGGCATCATGTTGCGCATACACTGGCAAGCGTTGCGGCTCTGGCTCAAGCACGTGCCATTTTTCAGCAAGCCACCTGCCCCCATCCATCAAACCACCGTGCACCAGGAGACTGCCCGATGAATCGCACCTTATCCACCGTCAAGCTGTCCGCACCGGCCGGCGCCCGGCTATTTCTTAGCCTACTGAACAATATCAGCCACGGACACCTGGAACTGATCACCCCCTGCAATACACGCGTGGTGTTCGGCGATGCCCATGCATCGCCGGGCGCGACGCTGCGACTGCACGACTGGCGTGCCTGCCAGCGCATCCTGCGCGCCGGTGACATCGGCTTTGCCGAAGCGTATGCAGCTGGCTGGGCCAGCACGCCCGACCTGACAGCGCTGCTGCGCCTGGCGCTGCGCAACGAAGCGGCGCTCGACCATTTGGTGTTCGGCGGTGCGCTGGCGCGCTGCTGGTACCGGCTGCGGCACTGGCTGCGCCCCAATACGCGCAAGGGCAGCGAGCGCAATATCCACGCGCATTACGACATCGGCAACGACTTCTACCAGCTCTGGCTCGATCCCAGCTGGACGTACTCGAGCGCACTGTTCGACGGCGACTACCAGCTGACGCTGCAGGAAGCGCAGCGGCGCAAGTACCAGCGCATTATCGACGTCCTCCAACTAAAGCCAGGCCAGAGCGTGCTGGAAATCGGCTGCGGCTGGGGCGGCTTTGCTGAGCATGCCGGGCAGCAAGGCATCGACGTGCATGGCGTGACGATTTCACCGTCGCAGCTCGAGGTGGCGCAGCGCCGCATACAAGCGCTGGGACTGAGCGAGCGGGTACAGCTTGAGCTGTGCGACTACCGCGACCTGCGTGGCGAGTACGACGCCGTGGTGTCGATTGAAATGTTCGAGGCCGTGGGCGAGCAGTACTGGCCGCAGTATTTCCACACCGTCACGGCACGGCTCAAGCCCGGCGCGCAGGCGTTGATACAGTCCATCACCATCGGCGAACAGCATTTTGCGCGCTACCGCAGCAGCACCGATTTCATTCAGCAGTACATTTTTCCTGGGGGAATGCTGCCCAGCGTGGAACGTTTTGAACGCCAGGCAGCACTTTGCGGCCTGCGCCCGGTCGAACGCCACGCCTTCGGCCGCGACTACGCCGAAACGCTGCGCCGCTGGGATGCCCGCTGCCGCTTGCACCATCCGCAAATCACAGGCCTGGGCTTCGATGAACACTTTATGCGCATCTGGCATATGTACTTCGCCTATTGCGAAGCTGCCTTTGACGAGGGACGAACCGATGTTATCCAATTCCTGCTCCAGAAGGCCTAGTCCCGCCCGGCCATGCTCGGTCGGCCCGGTTTTCGCGCGGCGGCCCATTGTGACCGTGCTGATATCGGGGAGGCGCACGTGCGTCCCTTGAACCGACCCATCAGTACATGGGCGGGCCGGCGCGTCTGGCTCGTTGGCGCATCGAGCGGCATCGGCGCAGCGCTGGCAGAGCAATTGCTGCAGGCAGGCGCACGCGTGGCTGTGTCAGCACGCCGTTCCGAGCTGCTGCAAGAGGTGGCCAACGGACACCCGCAAGCCATCGTCGCGCCCTTCGATATCCTGAACCAGGATGCCTGGCGCGAACGCCACCAGGAACTGTGCGAACAGATGGGTGGCGTGGACTTGATCGTGTTCTGCGCCGCAGCCTATCAGCCGGAACGCAGCTGGGAAGTCAGGCCAGAGGGCGCAGCCCACACGCTGGCCGTGAACCTGGGCAGCGTCTACACGGGTCTGGCGGCGGTGCTGCCGACGATGCTGATGCGCGGCAGCGGCGGCATCGCCATCATCGCCAGCGTCGCCGGTTACATCGGCCTGCCCAATGCCAGCGTGTATGGCCCCAGCAAGGCCGCGCTGATCAACCTGGCGGAACTGCTTTACCTTGACCTGCAGCCGCGCGGGCTCGACGTCTACCTGATTAATCCCGGCTTCGTGCAGACACCCCTGACGGCGCAGAACACCTTCGCCATGCCTGCGCTGCAAACACCGCAGGCGGCCGCCAAGGCGATCCGGCAAGGGCTGGCGGCCGGGCAGTTCGAGATTCATTTTCCGAAGCGCTTCACGCTGGTGCTCAAGCTGCTGCGCTGGCTGCCTTACCGTTGGCGCTTCGCCGTAATCTCCCGTATCTTGCCGGCGCAATGAATGCTACCGAACCGCCGCAGGCGTGGCATGCCACGCCTGCCCCAGACACGGTGGGACAGGCAGCCAGCATGCTGCACGGCCGCCACGCTGCGGTGCTACTATAGGCCCACCTGAAGTGGGCAAGCTTTGCCGCAGTGCTGTGTTTCAGCGTCTGCCAGCACAAGCCCGCTCTACTCGAATAAACGATACCGCGCACACTACCGCGCATTACTAACAACAAGGACTTCTATCATGGATAATCAACAAATTACCTACCGTGTCGCCGGTACGCCAGCGTCAGAACGCATACGCGCCCGCTTGATGAATAACGGTGTGCGCTTCCACGCCAACGACAATATCGCCGACTACATCGAAGCGGGCGAAATGGATGAACTGCTGGACGAAGTCAGTCTGCGCATGCAGGGCGTACTGGAAAGTCTGGTAATCGACACCGCCAACGACCATAACTCGCAAGATACGGCGCGCCGCGTCGCCAAGATGTATTTGCTCGAAGTGTTCGGCGGACGTTACATTGCACCGCCTGCCGTCACGGAATTCCCCAATGCCGCCAACCTGAACGAGCTGATGATTATCGGTCCGATCACCGTGCGCAGCGCCTGCTCGCACCATTTGTGCCCCGTCATGGGCAAGGTGTGGATCGGCGTGATGCCCAACCAGCACTCCAACCTGATCGGCCTGTCCAAATATGCACGGCTGGCGGGATGGATCATGAGCCGCCCGCAGATCCAGGAAGAAGCCGTGGTCCAGTTGGCAGAACTGCTGCAGGAAAAGGTCAAGCCGGACGGTTTGGCCATCATCATGGAAGCCGATCACTTTTGCATGCAGTGGCGTGGCGTGAAAGACAATGATGCGCGTATGATCAATAGTGTCATGCACGGTTCTTTTCTCAAGGACGCCGCACTGCGGCGCGAGTTCCTCTCACTGATCAAACGCTGATATACCATCCAAAGGAGTTACCATGCTCGTCCGCTTACTCTATGCCAGCCACGCCGCAGACACTATCGATGCTGCAACCATTGGCGCCATACTGCAGCAATCTCGTCGCCACAATCCACCGAGCGGCATCACCGGCGTGCTATGCCACAGCGAACGGTTCTACCTGCAGCTGATCGAAGGCGGACGCGAACAGGTCAACGTCTTGTATGCCCGCATACTCAGCGATACGCGACACCGCGGCGTAACACTGCTGCGCTACGAAGAAATTAGCCAGCGCCGCTACGCTGGCTGGGCCATGGGCCAGACCAACCTCGACAAGCTCAACCCGGGCACGGTGCTGCGCTACTCGATGCTGCCCGAGTTCGATCCGTTCGCGCTAGGCGGAGAAAGTTCGCTCTCGCTGATCGACGAGCTGATGGCTGGCGCCGCCGTCCTGGGTCGGGCATAAGGACGACGCTGCAGCGGCGCCCCCGCAAGCAGCGCAGTTGCGTCACCGCCGGTCTGTGCAGTCCAGACCTGGTGCGCCTGCGTGCAGGGCATCAACGCAGCGCTCGCGCACTGGGGCCTGAGCATCAGATGCGTCTCGGTCTGACTTCTCAGGCCCAGACGCTACTCATGCCGGGCTTGCACTAGCCCCTGGCGCAATCAGACGCGGTGGCGATTGCGTCGATGGTGCAGTGGTGGCAATGTGCCACCTGCCATACACGGACTCTGGCGAGCAATCAGCCGCTTGCGGCGGCTGATTGCCCACTTCTGTTGCATTTGACACCACTTCATGTGAGTCTACCCCCGCCTCGCTCGGCACTCGAACGGCGATGAACCGGATTTGTATCGCTTTCTTCGAGATGCCACCTCAATTAACAGCCAATTGCGCGATATAATTGGACATTATAGGTTCAGTATCGGTTCGTTTTATGGTGCAATCTTTACTCCCTCTTCCTGCCGGCAATAGCCCGCCTGTGCTATACCGCAGCGGGGTCGCTGCCAGACTTGCTGGCTTGCCCGTTGAAACCTTGCGCGTATGGGAGCGTCGTTACGGCATCTCCGACACCGGCCGCAGCGCGCATGGCCAGCGTTTATATTCCGAGGCTCAGGTTCGTCGGCTGCGGCTGATGAAGCAACTGGTCGACCAGGGCCATCCGATAGGCGCGCTGGCGAAGCTGCAGTTGGAACAGTTGGACCAGTTTGCATTGGCACCGGAGCCTGGCGCGCCGGTACAGCCACTGCGCGTGGCACTGATGGGCGCGGATTTGGCGCGACGCCTGGCCGTCGGCGGGCGAGAGTTACTTGCGCTCGATATCGTCGCCAGCTTTCAACATCTGGACGATGTGGCAGCAACATGGCCTGCCACCGGCGCGCAACTGCTGCTGATGGAAATGTCGGAACTCGATGAGCGCGCGGTGCCGACGATTTGCGCGCTGCGTCAAGCACTGGGAATGGCGGTGGTGGTGTTGTACCGCTTCGGTGCCAGCGCGACCATACGACAGTTGCGCACCCAGGGCTGCCTGGTTGCGCGCGCACCCAGCGATGTTGCGGAAATAGTGTTGTTGTGCCAAGCGGCACTGCCGGCATTGCCCTTGGCGCAAGCTCAGCTTGCGCAGCGGCGCCCGGCAGCGCCTGCCCCGCGCCGCTTCGACGATCAGGCTTTGGCGCAACTGGCGGCGGCCAGCAGTACCGTCCACTGTGAATGCCCGCGCCATATGTCGGAAATCCTGTTGATGATCAACAGCTTCGAGCGCTACAGCGCGCAATGCGCGGTACGCAATGTGGACGACGCGCTACTGCATGAGCAGTTGGGGCAGGCCGCCGCCGCCGCCCGCATGGTCCTGGAGGACGCGCTATTGCAGCTTGCCCGGGCGGAGGGCCTGCCTTTGCCGGCGGGCCTATGAGCGAAAAATCGTCCACTATCAGGAGCGCAAGCAGAAGCACTATGCCGCACGACAGCAGCATGAAAGCCCAGTGTGCACAGCTTCGGCTTGCGCTCGCCTTCACGTAATGGTGCCGCAAATCGCACTGAGCGGGCGCAGTTGGCGCTGACGCGAACGCAATCACACCACTCCATGGCTGCAAGGCTGACGCTGAGCAGCATGATCAAACCACTACCAAAAATCCCATGACTAACGCTTCTCATATCGCCATCATTGGCGCCGGCATCGCCGGCCTGGCCTGTGCCACGACCTTGCGCCAGGCAGGCCTGCAGGTCAGTCTGTTTGAAAAAAGTCGCGGCGCAGGCGGTCGCATGAGCACACGACGCGGTGACGGTTGGCAATGCGACCATGGCGCGCAGTACTTCACCGCGCGCCACCCTGAATTTCGCGCCGAAGTGACGCGCTGGGAACAGGCCGGCGTGGCTGGGCAATGGCATCTGCAATTGCCCAGCACCGCTGCCGACGGCGCCAGCGGCAGCGACGACACTCCTGCACAGCGCTTTGTCGGCATGCCGCGCATGTCCTCCATCGCCAGCTGGCTGGCTGCAGATCTGCCATTGCACACCGGGGTTGCGATCAGTGCCTTGCAACGTGAAGACAGCGCTTGGCGCTTGCAGGCGCAAGATGCACAGCCTCTGGCAGATCGCTATGACGCGGTAGTGCTTGCGGTGCCAGCGCCGCAAGCGGTGCCACTGCTGCGCCAGGTGGCCCCAGAGCAGGCCGCGCTGGCGGCCGGGACAACCATGGCAGGCTGCTGGGCAATGATGCTGGAGTATGCGCAGCCGTTAGCGCTGGGCTTCAATGCCGCTTTCATCAACGCCGGTCCGCTGCGCTGGGTGGCACGCGACAGCGCCAAGCCTGGCCGTAACGGTCACGAAAGCTGGTTGTTGCATGCCAGCGCGGAATGGAGCGAGGCGCACATGGAACTCGATGGCGACAGCATTGCCGCACAACTGCTTGCCTCTTTCATCAGTATGGGCGGGCAAGTACCGCAACGCTGGAGCGTGCACCGTTGGCGCTATGCCAGTACGCCGCAGGCGCGTAACGATGTCTGCGTGTGGGAGGCAGCGCAAGGGCTGGGGATGTGCGGCGATTGGCTCAATGGCGGCACAGTGGAGGCAGCCTGGCTTAGCGGCCAGGCACTGGCGCAACGCATCATCGCCCGCCCCGCTTGAGCGGGGCGCGCGTGGCGGCGCGCTGTGTCCTACCAGGGCAGGCGCGTGCCGTCGTATGCCAAGAATGTACCGCTGTCAGACGGGCTGAGGGTGTTTAATACAGCGAGCATGTCGCTGGCGGCGGCCTGCGCCGGACGTCCGATAAGCTCACCGCGAAATGGCTGCGACAAGCGCGAGCTGACGGTGCCCGGATGCAGCGCCACGAGCACGCTGTGCTTCTGGCTGCGCGCCAGTTCGATGGCTGCCGTCTTGACCAACATGTTAAGCGCGGCCTTTGAAGCGCGGTAGCTATACCAGCCGCCGAGCTGGTTGTCGCCAATGCTGCCCACTTTCGCCGATAACATGGCCATGATGGCGCGCTCACCGTCGAGCAGCGGCAAGAAATGACGCATGAGCAATGCCGGACCCATGGTGTTGGTTTGGAAAATTGTTTGCATCTGCTGATAATTGAGGTCAGCCAGGCGTTTCTCAGGCATGACAGTGCCATCGTGCAGCATGCCAGCGGCGTTGATGATCAGGTGGAAATGCCGCCTGGAAGAAAGCTCTCTTGCGGCCTCGGCAATACTATTTTCATCGGCAAAGTCGATGCGCGGTGTCGAATGACGATGCAGGCCGCACACAGATGCGCAGCGTGGCATGGCAGCGAGCAGGTCGACGAATGCGGCGCCGATGCCGCCCGAGGCTCCGATCACCAAGGCGTGAAACTGATCAGGAAGACTAGACATCATGGCAAGTTGCTCCATTCAAGGGTGGTGGGGGTGTTGCTGTCTGGCTTGTGCCACACCGTCGCGCCTTAGCTTAGCGGCCGGCGCCAGGGGTGTCCAGCGCGTTTTGCGCCCTCCCCGCACAAAAAGCGGTTCATTATCGGTTCTAAATATCGGCATATTGAACTACCAGCATGACCTTTTACCATGCTGATGGCCACCCCACCCAAGCTGCGCCGCGCCCAATATGAGCAACCGTGCTGACACTACCGCGCCTTGTCATTGGCGAATTTCCTGACTAGCCACTGGATGCCGGGACGCAGGCGCAAGAAGCCGCGATACAGCAACTCCAGCACCACTGGCATACCGGGCAATGAGCCCAATTTTCCCAACCAGCGCCAGCTCGGGTATAACAACCATAGCGCAACGAAGGCCGCCGCGCCGCTGAGCATCACGCCCTCTTTCGTCCGCACATGAAAGCGGGCCATCAACTCGCTGCAACTGCACCCCGCCATTGCGGCTTGCTTGTTATTGCTGACATCGACAAAGTCGATGGCACTGACCGGCACAGTAGCTTGATAGTGGCTGATTTCCCATCGACACAGAGGGCAGGAGCCATCAAAAAAAACCGTCGTCGCGACACCGTTTTCAGCAGGTTTGGGCATAACATGACCTCTTAAAATATATAGCACTTGTTGCGATGAACCTACATTGACCCATTTTACATTAGACTATGCGGTTCATTATAGCTACAATCTGCCCATGGTTGCTCGCGCAACGAAACATGCCGCATGGCATTAACAAGCAAAGAGGGCTGCATGAACAAGCGAGAATTGAAAGCCGGTGTGAGCGGTGCGCCAATGTCGGCATGTGCGCGCGTTGCCGGCGCCAGCTCAAGGCGGGAAAAGGTCAGCCGCATGATCTGCCGCGAGGGTGCCAGCGGCGGCACTGCTAACGACATGGTACGCGCAAAATGAGCCCGGCCCGCACGCCGCGCATCGTTGCCTGCCTCGCTTACGCCGGCCTGATACCGTTCCTTGCCTTATTGGCGGCGACCTGTCTCGATACGCCACGCAGCGGCATCTGGCAGCATTTATCACTGCAATACGGCGCTGTGATCCTCAGTTTTGTCGGTGCGCTACATTGGGGTTTCGCCATGAGCACACAGTTCATCAGTGATCGCAAGCGCAACGTCTGCTATGCCTGGAGCGTGATTCCCGCCTTGCTCGCTTGGCTGGCCTTGGCGCTTGATCCGCTTGCTGGCAGTGCCTTGCTGGCCACCGGCTTTGGCGTCCATTACTTGCAGGACTGGCGACTCTTCAGGCACGCCGGGCTGCCCGCCTGGTATCTGCCGATGCGACTGCAGTTGTCTATCGTCGCTGCAGCGAGCTTGCTGGGCACCAGCTTCGCCGGGCATTTACGCAGCATGCTGTGACGCACCATCAGAGCACTGGCGAGCCAGCTTTCATCCTCGACAAGCAGTCACGTCCCAAGGCTAACGCTTAGCCCCCAGGCAAGTCGCTCAGCGACTGAAGCAATCCACAATTTTTAGAACATCCGGTCTTTGCGCGCTGCGCCTGCATTGCAAGCAGTCCGATGCAACTCACTTCAGTTCGCAGCCCTGCCTGCTCGCTACAGCCGTCGCAGCAAAGAATCACCATTTATCGGACAATAGCTGCCTTATCGCCCCATCCGGCAACCTACATGGACACTTGCATGAACAATTCCACTCAAAGCGTCGGCACCCGGCTGGCAATCGGCTTCGGCATCACTTTTGCGCTGACCATCATACTCACCGGCCTGGCCATGAATCGGGTCGGCAGTATCGACCAAACGCTCAGCCGCGTCAACGATGTCAATAACGTTAAACAACGCCACGCGATCAACTTTCGCGGCAGCGTCCACGACCGCGCGATTGCCGTGCGCGACGTGGTGCTGGCCACTGACGACACGGCCGTGCAGGCGCAGGTAAAGAAAATCAAGGCGCTTGACGAAAAATACCAGCAATCTGCCGCTCCCCTCGATGCCTTGTTTGCCGGTGATGTGACTGCCGACGAAAAAGCGGCCTTGGCCACCATCAAGGAAACCGAGCGCCGCGTGCAACCGTTGATCTCCAAGGTGATTGAGTTGCGTAACGCCGGGCAGTTGCCGCAGGCTTCGAGCCTGCTGGCACAGCAGGTCAGTCCGGCCTTCGTCGACTGGTTGGCGTCGGTGAACACGCTGATCGACTTGGAAGAAAAAATGAGCCAGGAGGCTACCGCCGGCGCGCGCGAGCTGAGCAGCAGCTTTTTCACCTGGATGCTGGTGCTGTGTTCAATTGCCATTGCCGCTGGCGTAAGCAGTGCCTGGTATATCGGTCGCGGACTGCTGCTGCAACTCGGCGGACAACCCGATTACGCCGTCAGTATCGTCACCCGCATCGCTGCTGGCGACTTGTCCGTCGATATACACACCGCGAAAGACGACCACAGCAGCCTGTTGTTCGCGATGAAAAAAATGCGCGACAATCTGGTCGACATTGTTGCCCAGGTGCGCACCGGCACCGAAACGATTTTCAACGCCTCGACCGAGATCGCGGCGGGCAACTTCGATCTCTCATCGCGCACCGAGCGCCAGGCAGGAACGCTTGAAGAGACCGCCTCGTCGATGCAGGAATTAACCGGCACCGTGCGCCAGAATACCGAGCATGCGCAGCAGGCCAATGTACTGGCCGAGTCGGCATCCGCAGTGGCGGTACGTGGCGGGGTCGTGGTCGCGCAAGTGGTCGAAACGATGGCGGCAATCAATGAATCGTCGAAGAAAATTGTCGACATCATCGGCGTGATCGACTCGATTGCATTCCAGACCAATATCCTGGCGCTCAATGCCGCCGTGGAAGCGGCGCGCGCCGGCGAGCAGGGCCGCGGCTTTGCTGTCGTGGCAACCGAGGTGCGTAACCTGGCTCAGCGGTCGGCTTCAGCCGCCAGCGAAATCAAGACCCTGATTGGCAGCTCGGTGCAGCGCGTTGAAATCGGCGCGCGCCTGGTTGACGATGCCGGCGCGACGATGGAAGAGATTGTGAGCAGCGTAAAACGCGTCACTGCCATCATGGCGGAGATCAGCCTGGCCAGCCAGGAACAAAACACCGGCATCGAATCGGTCAACCAGGCCGTGGGCGAGATGGATGAAGCGACGCAACAAAATGCCGCCATGGTCGAACAAGCCAGCAGCGCAGCGGCAGCGTTGCAGAAAGAAGCGCAGATGCTAGCCGAAGTAGTCGGCGTATTCCAGCTCACCGCCAATGCGGCAGATAGCGCCAGCATCACGCATGCCGGCCTCAAGACGCATGCCTTGCTGACTGCCGGCCGCGTGGCCATACCGCGATAGACGCGTGCATGAGCGCATGTTTCAATGTTGGCATCGGGGTCTGCAGCACCAGCGACAGACCCAGTGACACTGGCATTTTTCGTGCTGACTGGGCGTTTTTTGTACAGTAGCAGCTACGCCGTGCATGCAGCCTCCGCAGCACCTGGAACTAGGCAGCGCCCTTGCACTAAAATCCGTCATCTGGGCATCTGCTACACTGGTCCGATCACATCCGGGGCCCTTGCATGAATTCAGAAAAACTGGCGCTGCTAGTCGCGCGCGAAATGCCATATGGGAAATATCAAGGACGGCTGCTGGCCGACTTGCCGGGGCACTACCTGGGCTGGTTCGCGCGCGAGGGATTTCCCTCGGGCGAACTGGGCAGTTTAATCGCGCTGATGTACGAGCTCGACCACAACGATTTGCGCAGCCTGCTCGATCCCTTGCGCACGCACAAGTCGCCGTGGCGGCCGGGTGAGTAAGGAGCGTAAGACCAGCCTTAAAACTAGCGCATTTTCTTCGCCAGCATGGCGCTGAACGCGCCATTTTCCACCAGCTTTTGCAGCTCGCTGGCGCCACCGATGAGAATGCCGTTGACAAAAATCATGGGGAACGTGGGCCAGCCCGTCCACATTTTTAAAGCATTGCGCCGGTGCCACTGATTCAAATAGCTGCCGTATTGCAGGTATTGATAAGGTGTGCCCAACACGTCGAGCATCTTGCGCGCTTTGCGCGGAAACGGATTGAACGCCATGCCGACCACCACCACCTGGTGTGTGGCGATGGCAGCCTGCACCTCGCGCACGATGTCCGTGTGCTTGCTGCCGATCAAAGCGCGGGCGGCGGGATGGATCTGGTCTTCGTCAAGGATGGCGCGGGTCATGAAAGTCCTGGGGTTGGTGGAACGTAGCGTGCGAATGACGTATTGTGCCATGCGCACAGGCTGGCGTGGGCATGCGGGAACGCAGGCACGCCATCGTCGTGAGGGCGGGCCTGCGAATGCCGGCCCACCGGTGCTTGCAAGCGCGTGATGCACGATGACCTGCTGGCAAAAGTGCAGCTCGGCATCGCTTAAGCGCTCACCGTTTCTAGGCGCAGTTGCCGCCCCTCGCGCAGCATCGCCTCGAATTGCGCCGCCGGCACGGCCGGACTGAATAGATAGCCTTGCAGCTGATCGCAGCCCAGTTCGCGCAAGAAGCGCATTTGCTCGGCCGTTTCCACCCCTTCCGCGACGATTTCCTGGCGCAACTGTTGCGCCATGGTCACGATGGCGCGGGCGATGGCGCAATCGTTTTCCTCGAAGGGCAAGCCGATCACAAACGAGCGGTCAATTTTTAATGTGCTGATGGGGAATTTTTTCAAATACGCCAGGCTGGAATAACCGGTACCAAAATCGTCCAGCGCCAGCGCCAGGCCCATGGCCACCAGCTGGTTCATGATGTCGATCACCTTGTCGGCACCGCGCATCAGCAGGCTTTCCGTGATTTCCAGCATGATTTGGTCGGGCCGCACCTGGTAGCGCTCCAGCACGGCAGCTATGCGCGCCGGCAACTGCTCATCGAACTGGCGCGCCGACAGGTTGACGGCGATAGCCGGCATATGCAAGCCACGGTCTTCCCAGCTGCGGATCTGGCGGCAGGCCTCGTCCAGCACCCAGGTGCCCAGCTCCAGAATCAAACTGGTTTCCTCGGCAACAGGAATGAAGAGGCCGGGCGAGACCATGCCGCGCATCGGATGCTTCCAGCGCAGCAAGGCTTCCGCGCCCACGATGCGGCCGCTGGCCAGGCTCACTTTCGGCTGGTAATGTAATTCCAGCTCCTTGTCGCCCAGCGCCAATCGCATTTCGCTTTCCAGACGCAAATGCTCCTTGGCCCGCCTGTTCATGTCTTCACGATAAAACAGGAAGGTCGATTCGATGGCCTGCCCCGCCTTGGCCACGGCCACGTCGGCAAAGCGGAACAGGGCGGGCGCTTCCAGGCCGTCTTCCGGATACACGGTAATGCCGATGCTCGCGCCCACGTGCAGGGCGTGCGCATCAATATTGATCGGTGCTTCAAGCAAGCTGAGCAGTTTTTGCGCCACATTCGCCGCGTGTTCGCGCTTTTCGATGTGCAACAACGCCACGACAAATTTGCTGTTATCGACGCGCGCCAGAATGTCGGCATCGCGCAGCGCGCCCAGGAACAGCCGGCCGATGGCGATCACCAGCTGGTCGCCCACTTCATGGCCCAAGGTATCGCTGATGGAACCGATACGACTGATGTCGATGACCATCAGCGCGCCATGCGTGCCCTGCCGTTTCGCTTCGGCCAGGCCCTGATCCACCAGCTGGTTCAGCAGGCAGCGGTTAGGCAAGCCCGTCAGGCTGTCATAGTTGGCCATGCGCTGCATGCGCGCCTCGGCATCCTTGTGCACTGAGATATCGGAAAACAGGGAAAACACATGGCTGATTTCGCCAAATTCATCGCGCACGACGCTGATCGTGACATCTTGCGGGAATAGCTGGCCATTCTTGCGCTTACCGATGATTTCGCCGCGCCAGGAACCGTGGCCCCGCATGGCGGCGCGCACCTTGGCGCGGAAGTCGGGGTCGTGCACGCCCGAGCGCAGCAAATCGGGGGTGCGGCCGATAGCCTCGGCCGGCGAATAGCCGGTGATGCGGCTAAAGGAACTGTTGATGGAGACGATGCGCTCCTCCGCATCCGTGATCAGCACGGCTTGCTCGCTATCTTCGATGATGCGTGCGTGCAACTTCACCTTATCCACGTCGGACAGCGGTTCGCTCATGGCCGACAGGCGCACGGCCATGCCGCAAGCCTTGCCCGACTGATCGTAGATCAGGTGGCGGTGCATGCGCAGCCACGTCACCATGCCCGACTTCTTGCGCCGGCGCACATCGGTCGCCACGTCGCCCTGCATGAAATGCAGTTCCAGCACGCTCGCTTCCGCATCGTCTTCGGGATACAAAAACAGGATGTGCTGGCCCAGCGCCTCGAGTTCGGAATAGCCGAACATCTGTTCGGCACCATGGTTCCAGCCGATCAGGAAGCCATCGGGGTCGATTTCCAGCAAGGCATCGGCCGGCGCCACGCGCACCACGGGCCGGCCGGCGACGCGCAGCCGCTGCAGCTCTTGCTCCAGCCGCAACAGGGTGGCCTCCTGCTGCGGCCCGGCCTGTTCACGGGCATCCTGCGCCAGGCGCAGGCACAGCGCGACCTTCGCTTCAAGCATGGCAACCTCGCGCGTGTGCCAAGTCAGGGAAACATATCAGAGGCGCTGCGGTGTGTGTAATCATCAAAATCCCACTCAGGGGCATGGAGGTCAGGACAGAAAGACGGTGGAAATACTATGAATATGGTAACTTAAAAATGTTGACGTATGTCAACATTTTAAGACCTCAGCAGAAGCATATCGCACCGCGTCACGGTCTTGGCTCAGGCGCGGCCCGGCAGATGCTGTGCCAGGCGGGCAAATACATCGGGTTCGCGCATGCGCGCCATCCACCAGCGCAGCGCGGCGCCATCCTCACCCACGCGCCACGCCAGGTAAAACGTTTCTGACGGTTTTGGCTCTTCCACGGCCTTTTCCACCAACAAGCCGCTGGCGATAGCGGCGCGCGCACACGGCCCCGGCAAGAAGCCAAAGCCCAGCCCCAGCACCTGATAATCGAACTTGACCTGCATGTTCGGCACGCTCAAGACATCTTGCCCCAACAGCACACCCACGGTGCGCGGCGCCAAATGGCGCGCCGAATCAGCCACCACCACTGCCCGGTACTGCTGCAAGTGAGCGCGCGACAAGGGTTGCGCCACCTGTGCCAGCGGGTGCGTGGGGGCGACGGCAAACACAAAGTCAAGCATGCCGATCGGCTGCGCAATGTAGCCGCCACCGGCCGGCCCGTCGCCGGGCGCGCCCAGCAGCAGGTCGACCCGCCGCTCCAGCAGCGATTCCCAGGTGCCCGACAGGGTGTCTTGCGACAGGCGCAAGCGCGTCTGCTCGGCTACCGCATAAAAAGCGCGCACGTCGTCGGCCAGCGCCACGGCGGAAAACATGGAATCGATGCCGATGGACAATTCCGTCTCCCAGCCGCAAGCCACCCGGCGCACGCGATGCTCGAGGTCCTGCGCTGCCTTCAGCAGGTAGCGGCCCTCTTTCAGCAATTCCTGGCCAGCCGTCGTCAGCATGACTTTCGGACCGTTGCGCTGGAATACCTGTACACCCAAGTCGTCTTCCAGCTTGGCCACCGTGTAGGAAATGGTGGACGGTACTTTATGCAACTCCTTGCCGGCCGCTGAAAACGATCCACGGCGGTCGATGGCATCGACGATTTGCAAAGCTTCCAGGCTCAGTCTTAACATTCGATTTTTTCGATCATAGCATGATATATTTTCCGTTTTTCTTTCCAGCCTGGCCGGCCTATACTTGCTAAATGGCGCAGAAAAGTCGAGAAAAGACGCCAAAGCAACTGCCAGGCAACGGTCCTTCGAAATTATCGCACATTCACTTATAGAAACGGAGTCCAGCATGTTACAGATTCGTCATAGCGAGCAACGCGGTGCCGCCAACCACGGCTGGCTCAATTCCCATCACAGCTTTTCTTTTGGCAGCTACCACGATCCGCTGCACATGGGTTTTGGCCCCCTGCTGGTCATCAATGAAGACCGCGTCACGCCAGGCCAGGGTTTCGGCACGCACGGCCACCGCGATATGGAAATCATTTCGTATGTGCTCGACGGCGCGCTTGAACACAAGGACAGCATGGGCACCGGTTCGGTCCTGCATTACGGCGATGTGCAGCGCATGAGCGCCGGCAGCGGCGTGCGTCACAGCGAGTTCAACCATTCCGCCACGGATGGCTTGCACTTCCTGCAGATATGGATCCAGCCGAACGTGACAGGCATTGCGCCCAGCTATGAAGAAAAACATTTCACGCCGCAAAGCAAACGCGGCAAGCTGCGCCTGATCGCCTCCAGCGATGGACGCCAGGGTTCCGTACTGATCCACCAGGATGCGGCCATCTACGCCAGCATCCTGCACGAAGGCGAGCAAGCTGAACATGCGCTGGACGAAGGCCGCAACGCTTATGTGCACCTGATCCGCGGTAGCCTGGTCGTCAATGGCACAGCGCTCAAAGCGGGCGATGCGCTAAAATTAATGCAGGAAGCGGCAGTGACGTTGACCCAGGCGCACGAGGCGGAAGTGCTGCTCTTCGATTTGCCCGGGTAGGGAGCCGTCTTGCAAAAGCCGGATCCGGCCGCAAATAAAGGAACAGCACCAGACATTCCAGCATTCAAATCTCAGCCAGGGGAAATGGTTTCCCCTGCTTTTTGGTATGATGGCAGGGCGCGTCGGCACCGCAGTGGTACCGCGCGCCTTTATTTTTGACAATTACCTATATGAGCACAACCATGCAAAGCGGCGCAGACCTCCTGGCGACAGGCGAATTGGATTACACGACTTCCTGCGCACTGCCGACGCCGTGGGCCCAGTTCACGCTGCACGCCTTTGTCGAACACGCCACGGGCAAGGAACACCTGGCCATGGTGCTGGGCGATGTCGGCAACGGCGAACCGGTACTGGCGCGCGTGCATTCCGAGTGCCTGACAGGCGACGTGCTGTTTTCCCAGCGCTGCGACTGCGGCGCCCAGCTCGAAGGCGCCTTGAAACGCATCGCCGAGGAAGGCCGCGGTATTTTGCTGTACCTGCGCCAGGAAGGCCGCGGCATTGGCCTGATCAACAAGATCCGCGCCTATCGCCTGCAGGAAGCGGGCGCCGACACGGTACAGGCGAATGAACAGCTGGGATTCAAGGCCGACGCGCGCAATTACACCTTGTGCAAGCCCATGTTTGCGCAATTCGGCATCCACAGCCTGCGCTTGATGACGAACAACCCGCGCAAGATCGCCGCCATGGAAGCGCTGGGCATCACGGTGACCGAACGGGTGCCGCTGCTGGTCAACCGCAACGCCTTCAACCAGCACTACCTCAATACCAAGCAAAGCAAACTGGGTCACATGATGACGCCGGAAACGGCGCCGGCGCTGGAAGACGGCGCCCTGTAATGGCCGGCGCGCGCAGCCTGGGCGCCGGCCCGCGCCAGCGTCGCTGCGGCTTACGCACAAAGGATGCATGAAATTATCTCACTACGCCTTCTTGCTGGCCGGCCTGTGCGCTGCCGCAGGGCTGCACGCGGCCTCCGCTGCCGCAGGCACCGCCACCGCAGCGGCGACCAGTACGTCGACTCCAAGCGCCAAGCCGCCAGCGGCCACCACTACGTCCGTCGCCACCGAACATGCGGCCTTGCCACCGCCCTCGTCGGCCGCGCAAAAACTGTACACGGCCGCGCGTGCCGACATCCTGCAAGTGCGCGTGCTGCTGAAGAACGGCCGCACGCAATCGTCGGTCGGCTCAGGCTTTTTGATCGGCACGGGCAACTTGGTGGTGAGTAACTATCATGTCGTGTCGCAATTCGCGCTCGACCCCGATACCTATGTCGGCGAATGGGTCGACACCAGCGGCCAGCGCGGCAATGTGGAATTGCTGGCCGTCGATGTGCTGCACGACCTGGCCGTCTTGCGCGTGAACCGCCACGGCACCGGTTTTTTCAAGATGCCGGAACCACTGGCACCCTTGGTTCAGGGCCAATATCTTTATTCGATGGGCAATCCGCTGGACCTGGGCTTCGCCATCTCGGAAGGCGCGTACAACGGCATCGTCACGCGCAGCTTCTACGACCAGCTGATGTTCACGGGACCGATCAATGCCGGCATGAGCGGCGGCCCCAGCGTCACCGCGACGGGCGACGTGGCCGGCGTGAATGTATCGAAACGCCTCGATGGCGAACTCGTCAGTTTTCTGGTGCCAGCCCGCTATGCCCAGCAATTGCTGGCCAAGGTGGCCCTGCAAGGCAAACCGCCGAAAGACTTCAAGCCGCTAGTGACGGCGCAGCTGCTCGCGCACCAGGATGCCATGCTGGCGCGCCTGCTCGACACGCCCTTGAGCCTGAAAGCCATGGGCCCATATCGCGTGCCCGTGCGCGAGTCGGACCAGATGCGCTGCTGGGGCCGCTCCAACGTCAAAGCCGACAAGCCCTACATGCTCGACAACACCAGCTGCGCCATGGAATCGGCGATTTTCATTTCTGGCGCCCTGCAGACGGGGCAAGTGTCGATGCGCCACGAATTCTTGCGCAGCAGCGAACTGGGCGCGCTGCGCTTTTCCGAGCTGGCCAGCACCTCGTTCAAGAATGAAAGTTTCGGCAGCTACAAGAGCGCGCACCTGACGGGTCCCCATTGCACCGAACAGTTCGTTAAGAACAGCACCCTGCCTCTGCGCGCCGTGCTGTGCGTGCGCGCCTACCGCAAGTTTACCGGCCTGTACGATTTTGCCCTGCTGGCCGCCAGCACCGATGCGCCACTCATGAGCTTGCAAAGCCGCATCGATGCGCGCGGCGTGTCCTACGCCAACGGTATGCGCGTCACGCGCACCTTCCTCGAAGCACTATCGCGGGCACCGGCCACCGGCGGGACAGGCCAGCCATGAAAGCACCGTACTTCATCGAAATACTCGCCGACAATGGCGAGGTGCGGCAACGCCAGCAAATGGTATCGCTGCCGATTCGCATCGGCCGTGGCTACGACAATGACGTCATCCTCGATGACGCGCACACGGCAGCCGAGCACGCCATCGTCGAAGATGATGGCACCGGCGGCCTGCTGTTGCGCGATCTGGGCAGCCAGAATGGCGTGATCCACCGGGGACAGCGGCAACTGCGCGTGGCCTTGAACGGCAACAGCATCGTGCGCCTGGGCCACACGCTCCTGCGCGTGCGCGCCAGCGACCACCCTGTTGCGCCCGAACTGAGCGACACCAGCAGGCACGAATGGGAAGGCTTGCGCCCCGCCATCGCCGGCCTGGCCATGATAGGCGCTTCGGCCGCCTTCAGTAACTGGCTCGGTGACGCGGAAGCCTTTGACCCGATTGCCAGCCTGATGATCATCGCTTACGCGCTCGCCGGCGGCCTCGTATGGGCGTCGATCTGGACCGCGGCAAATCGCCTGTTTGGGCATGTGGCGCGCTTCGGCCGCCACCTGTTCATCATCGGCTGCGGCTTGTTGTGCATGGAGGTGTGGGAACTGGGCAGCAGCGTCGCGGCGTATGCGCTGTCGCTGGAAGTGCTGACGCGCTACGGGCGGCATCTATTCATTGTCATTGCCTGCGCCATGATCTACTACCACTTGTGTACGATCAAACCGCGACACCGGCGCCGCTTCGGCCTCGTTGCCGTGGTGCTGGCCATCATCGGCTCGACACTGATCCTGCTGAGCAACCTGCAAATCAACGGCCGCCTGGCCGACGAGGCCTACATGTCGGCGATTTACCCGCCTGCATTGCGCCTGAGTCCGGATCACACGACCGCGGCTTTTTGGCGCGATGCGGCCGCCTTGCAGCGCGCCGTGGACGCCGAGCGCGGCAAAGCGGCCAAGGGCAGCGATGACGACGAAGACAGCGCAGAATAAGCTTCCATCAGACAAAAAGCCCGCCAGGTCTTGACAGACCGGCGGGCTTTTTTACATGCGCCGCGAAGCGCGCAGGCTAGTTGCTTAGAACTTGATGTTCTGCTTGCGGCGTGCGGTAAAACCCAACAAGCCCAGGCCGATCAACAGCATGGCGTAGGTGCTTGGTTCCGGCACGGCCGAGACCAGGCCGTCGGTGCTGGAAAAGCTGGTGAAATTGCCTTTGCCGGCCTTGAACTGGACTTGCTGGCCGCCATCGCAGCAGCCTTCCAGGCCGAAGATGCTCAAGGTATGGTTACCTGCCGACAAGGTGCTCGAACCGGCGAGGAACTGATTGGCATTGTTGTAATTACCAGCCCACCACAGGTCGTTGCTCTTCATATTCAGCGCCACGCCGTCGAGGAACAGGGCGCCGCCCTTGCCGAAATCGACGCCACTACGGAAACTCCAGGCGCCCGCATCGGCTGCGCTGACACCGAAATTGATCACCGCCTTGAAGGCGATGTTCGAACCGCTGCCGAACAGGCTGCGATTCGTGACGTTGTTGTAGCTGGCAATCGTCGTCGTACCATAGCCGGCGCCCGGCGTGGCGACGGCAGCATTGACCACGGACTGGTAAGCGCCAGCGGAAGTTTGCGCACCGGCAGTCGAGTAGCCAGTGGAGAGTGTGATGGTGCTAGCGTTTGCTTGGGCAAACGCAGCAACAGCGATCAGGGACAGGGCGATTTTAGGCAAGTTTTTCATATAAGTATCCAGTCAGTAAAATTTAACGGGCACAGCAGGTTTGAAGGCGCTTGCGCTAAATACACGCTGCATTGAGGCGTGTGCGCGTCGCACGGAAATTGCAGGCTGATCAGTCAGGAGCGCAGCCTCCACACAAAACAAGGTCTTGTGGCAGCGCCATGGCAACACTGAGCGCATCCTGGAAAGGGTTCGGGTTCCCGGGATAAAGCCTGCCAATTGACGGTTCAGGTAATACGATGAATCTATTCTAACTTAAATTTCATGGAAGAAAAGTATTTTTCTTTTTGCCATGTAAGATAATTTTATGACAACATCACTTTTGGCAGAAAAACCGGCCAGAAACCACAGGATGCGCGCCTGTCGCAGTCCTGTGCTGTCTTCTGACATGTCGCGCAGACACCACAAAGTCACCGGCCAGTGTCGCATCGTGCGCATTTCTTTTCGCATGCGGCTGCACCACGCGGCGAAACAGCGTGGCAAAATACATGCATGCCGCTATCTGTTCGTTGAGGGAGTAAGAGGAAATGGTCGACCTGGAAGAACTACGCTATCTGGCACTGTCGTTTCCCGACACCACCGAGGAAGAACACCACGAGCGTCCAGCCTTTCGCGTGGGCGGGAAGATCTTTGCCACCCTGCCCGACGACGAGCATATCAACGTGCTGCTCGATGCGGAAGCGGCGCATATTGCCACCGTCATCTCGCCGTCCGGCTGCGAAAAACTATGGTGGGGCGAACGGCTGACCGGCATCACGGTGCGCCTGGCCGATGCTGAGCTGGACATGCTGGCCGCCGCCCTGACTGCCGCCTGGCGGCGCAAGGCGCCTAGCGAGCTGGCCAAGACCATCTCGCCGGCAGAGTAGTTACAGCGGCCAATTGCGCAGCAGCAATCCCACCATCTGCTGCAATTGCTCGCGCGAGACACCCGCCGCCGCCTGGATCGCCATGCCCTGCGACAGGGTCACGACAAAGCGCGCCTGCTGCTCAGGACAGGAATCGGGCGGCAAATCGCCCTCCTCCTTGGCGCGCCGCAAGCGTTCGCGCAATTTGATTTCACTGCGCAAGCGGCGCGCAAACAATTCATCGCGGATCGGCAAGGCATCGTCGCTGCAGGCGAGCGCCGCATTCACGCCCATGCAGCCGTGCGGGCCATCGGGCATGGTTTGCGCGTCGACATACTGCGTCAGCAAGGCTTCCACCACCTGGCGCGCGCTCGGCTGCTCGAGCGCCGCATCGAAAAACTGCATGCGCGTGTCGCTATAGCGCTCCAGCGCCTTGTGGAATAGTTGTTCCTTATTGCCGAAGACGGCATACAGGCTGGGCCGGTTCATGCCCATGGCTTTCGTCAATTCCGGCAAAGAACTGCCTTCATAGCCTTTTTCCCAGAACACCTTCATGGCGCAATCGAGCGCCTCATCCGCGTCGAAGGTGCGCGGACGGCCCATTTTCGCCTTGGGGGCTTGCACTTCTTTGTCTTGTTTCATGCCGTTCGGTAAAAATTATTGACAACCATGTCTGCCCGGACTGACTATATACCGACCGGTTAAAAACCTCTCGCCTTTCAGGACTTCCCCATGCAAACACCACCGGCGCGGCCTGCATGGCATAGCAAGAAAGCCGCCTCAGATACGCCCGCGGCGAAACTCGCCTAGGAATTTGCTCACTTCGGCCGGCGTCATCACGACGTCTGCGTCACCATGATAGGCATACAGGAAGGGCGTGCCGCCCAGGCGGTCCGTCAGCTTGGCCAATAATAAGAACCGGCTACCCAGCGGGTAGCGCAGCAGATCGACCAGACGACGCGAGCACTGCACGGCCAGTTCCGGCGAAAAAGCCTGGCCCGGTACGGGGCGAATTTCCACATGGCCATTGATCGCGCGCGATTCGACGGCAACGTGCCGGTATGCATAGGTATCTCGGGCCATCAGCGCCACCTTCACTGGAAGAAAGGCGCCATCTTAAGCGAAGATGGCGCCTGGCGTGCGACTGCGCCACGACGCCCGGCGGCGAAGCGGTCGATATCCCAGCCAGGAAGTCGCAAGCACGATCTCTGTCCTGCCGGAGGACAATGCGAAGGCGCTGGCTCAGGCGCGCAGCAGCAAGGCCACGGCTTCGGCCGCGATGCCTTCTTCACGTCCGAGGTAGCCCAGCTTTTCATTCGTCTTGGCCTTGATGTTGACCTGCCCCACAGCGACGCCCAGGTCTTCGGCCACGTTGGCGCACATGGCGGCGATATGCGGCGCCATCTTCGGGCGCTGGGCGATGATGGTGGCGTCGATATTGCCAATGCTATAACCGCTCGCTTGCACGCGGCGCGCGGCTTCGCGCAGCAGCGTGCGCGAATCGGCGCCCTTGAATTGCGCGTCCGTATCGGGGAAATGGCGGCCGATGTCGCCCAGCGCGGCGGCGCCGAAGATGGCATCCGTGATGGCGTGCAGCAACACGTCGGCGTCGGAGTGTCCAAGCAAGCCCAAGTGGTGCGGGATGTTCACGCCGCCAATGATGAGGTCGCGGTTTTCCACCAGCGCGTGGCAGTCATAGCCCTGGCCGATACGGAAAGGCAGTACGGGAGTCGTCGTGTGCATGCAAGTCTCTTTAAAATTCAGGAATGGGCGAAGAATGGGCCAAATACAGCTCGGCCGTGTGTATGTCGCGCGGCAAGGTCACCTTCAGGTTGCGCGGATGGCCCTCGACGAGCATGGGTGCCAGGCCCAGCGCTTCGACGGCGCTGGCGTCGTCCGTGATGGCGTGCGGATCGGGCGCTTGCGACAGCGCTTGGTGCAGCAAGGCATAGGAAAACATTTGCGGCGTCTGCGCCAGCCACAGACCGTCGCGCGGCACCGTCTGGGCCGACATGCTGGCGCCACCCGTGTCCGCCCCCGCCCGCTTGACCGTATCGACCACGGGCAAGGCCAGCAAGCCGCCTGCCGGATGCGCGCCCACCTCGTTGATGAGCTTTGCGATCAGCGCCGGCGTCAGGCCGGGCCGCGCTGCGTCGTGCACCAGCACCTGGTCGTGGGCATCGATGCAGGCGTGCAGTGCCTGCAAGGCATTCAAGATCGTGTCCATGCGCGTGGCACCGCCACAGCGCAACACGGTGACGCCGTGCTCCGCGCCTTGATCTGGCAGCAGGCCATCGATCTGCCCATCGTCAGCGCTGACGACAATATACGTGTGCGCAATCAGCGCGCTGGCGAGAAAGGCGTCCACGGCGTGGCGCAGCATGGGCTTGCCCGCGATGGGCAGGTATTGCTTGGGACTGCCCGCTTGCATGCGCGCGCCCACGCCAGCGGCGGGGATCAGCGCAAAATAACGGGGGCGATTCGGTACTGCTGGCATGCGTTTCCTTGTCGTGTCAGTGCTGGGCGGCTTGTGTCTTGCCGGCCAATATAGTCTGGATTTCGCCATTGCACGCCTTGCTCAGGCGCGCATATTCTTGCGGTGTATCGATGGCCGCCTGCAAGACTTCCACCTTGCGCATCTCGGCCTTGACGTACGGCAACCAGCCCGTGTCGATCTCGCGCGCCAACGCCGACTTGGCCGTTCCGCTGGGCGCGTACAAGGGCCGGGCCTCGAAGCGCTTGGCCAGTGCCGCGCGCACGGTCTTTTCCACGCGCGGCAAATGTTCCATATAGGTTTTCATGTGCCGCAGCTCGTGCGTGAGTATTTCATCATACGCGCAAGTGCCGGGGGCGAACTCGCGGCCGATGTAAATGACCACGGGAGCGTAATTGAGCTTGACGGAAATCTGTGGCGCCACACATTCGTAGCCGCTGGCAGGGTCTTGCAACATCGGTCCGGCCAGGCCAATCTGCACTTGCGACTCGGTCTTCGTCAAGCCCAGCACCCAGGTATTGGCGCGTGCCATGCCCTTCATCACCGTCAAGGCCTTGTACGGCAGATGCGTGTCGATGCTGTAGCCGTTCTGCTGCGCCGTCAGTACCGACACCGTCTTGCTGATCGTGTCTTCGCAGCGCACCTGGAACGGCGTGCGGGCCTGCGCATGGGCACCGAAGGTGACACCGGCAAGCAGCAGGAAAATCACCTTACGCATGCGCAGGATCAAGCCGTTTGCCAGGCGCCGCTGGTGATCTTGTCGAGCCAGAAGATGCCGATGACGGTTTTGACATCCGTAATCGTGCCATCCTTGACCCAGTCGAGCAGCTGCGGCACGGTGGCCGTAAACGTTTCGAGGAATTCGCCGTCGTCGAGCTGGCGCTCACCGGCCACCAGGCCACGCGCCAAAAACAGTTCCAGGTGTTCGTCGGAATAGGCGATGGCGTTATGAATGGTGGACACGAAATGCCAGTCGCTGGCCGTATAACCAGTCTCTTCCAGCAACTCGCGCTGGGCGCACGCCAGGTGCGACTCTCCCGCATCGATCTTGCCGGCCGGGAATTCGATAAACACGCGGTCCAGCGGATAGCGGTACTGGCGTTCCATCAGTACGCTGCCATCGTCGAGCAGCGGCAGGATGACGACGGCGCCCGGATGCAGGATGAATTCGCGCGCCGTGATCTTGCCGTCAGGCAGGGCGACACGGTCGCGCTGCACGCGCAGGAAGCCGCCTTGGTAGACGAGCTCGCCGTCCACTTTGGTTTCAATCAATTGCGTATCGGTGGATTGGGTATCCATGCATTTCCTTATGTTCAATAAAAAACGGCGCCAGAGGCGCCGCTTTCGGTAGATGCTGCTAACGGCGTTTACGCAAGTAGCGTCCGACAAAGCCTGGGAACGCCAGCACCATGAACAGACAGCCGGTAATCGCATAGAACTCCCACGTCTGCGGGAATGCGTTACCGATGCGCGCTTCGAGACCGAACGCCACGGCGCCGACGATGAAGTACAGAATTACCATCTCCAGCAAGCGCAGTGCCAGCGGCTTGCGCCAGCTTTTGCCGCCCTCTGCCAGCTGCGCCCTTTTCAAGGGCACGGCGGCAAACAGTTTCTCGTTCAAGAATGGCAGGTTGGCGCCCAGGATACCCAGGGCGATCAGCAGCCAACTTGAGGCGGTGACATCCATCGATCAGGACGCCAGGGTCTTGGTGATGGCAGTGGCGCAGGCAGCGAGGATGCTGTTAGGCATCACGCCGAGCGCCAGGACGAACACGCCATTCAGGGCCAGCACGACGCGCATGTCGCCATGCACGACCAATGCGTTGCTGTCGGTCGGCTCGTCGAACCACATCATTTTCACGACGCGCAGATAGTAGAAGGCACCGATCAGCGAGAACAGCACGGCAGCGATGGTCAGCCACAACTGGCCCGTGGCCAGCACGGAAGCGAGCACCGAGTACTTGGCCATGAATCCCATCAGCGGCGGCACGCCGGCCAGCGAGAACATGAACAGCGTCATCACCAGCGCGAAGATCGGGCTGCGTTTGCCCAGGCCCTTGAAGTCAGCCAGTTCTTCCGCTTCAAAACCGTTACGTGCCAGCAACATAATCACGCCAAAGGTACCCAGGGTGGTAAACACATAGGTAATGACGTAATACATCGCGGCGCCGTAGGCGGTCGCTGCGCCAGCCGCGTTCAGGGTGTTGTTGGCTGCGTCCACGGTACCGGACAGCAGGCCCAGCAGCACGAAGCCCATTTGCGCGATGGTCGAATACGCGAGCATGCGCTTCAAATTGGTTTGCGCGATGGCGGTGAAGTTACCAATCGCCAGCGACATCACGGCCAGCACCAGCAGCATTTGCTGCCAGTCATGCGCCATCGGCAGCAAGCCCTCGCCCAGCAGACGCAGGGTGATGGCAAACGCAGCCAGTTTCGGCGCCGCGCCCAGCAGCAACGTCACGGCCGTCGGCGAACCTTGATACACGTCAGGCACCCACATGTGGAATGGCACAACGCCCAGTTTGAAGGCCAGGCCGGCGACCAGGAAGACCAGGCCGAAGACCATGATGGTACCGTTGGTCTTGCCGTTTTCCAGCGCCACGCGCAGTTCGCCCAGGTCCAGCGTGCCGGAGGCACCGTACAGCATCGAGATACCGTACAACATGAAACCGGAAGCCAGTGCGCCCAGGATGAAGTATTTCATGGCCGCTTCCGTGGCCTTGGCATTGTCACGGCGCAAGGCGATCAGCGCGTACAGCGACAGCGACATCAGTTCCAGACCCAGGTAGATGATCAGGAAGTTGTTGGCCGAGATCATGATCATCTGGCCCAGCAGTGCAAACAGGGCCAGCACGTAGAACTCGCCGCCCAGGTTGCCCGACAGCATGCTGCGGTCGGTGGCATAGGTACGCGAGTAGATCAGGGTGAGCGCCACGGCGCCGTACGAGAACAGTTTGAGCAACTGCGACATCGGGTCCGACACGAACATATTGTGGAACGTGTAGACGGTGGTGCCCGCGTTGAAGTCGCCCACGGTCAGCAAGGCGCAGCCGGCCAAGGTCAGCAGCGACAGCGCATAGGTGATCGAACGCTTCGCCGCAGGCAAGAACATATCGATCAGCAAGATCGCCGAGGTGGCGATCAGCAGAAAGATTTCCGCGTACAGCGGTACCAGATTAGGTGCATTAGTCATGTTATCGGTCTTCTATTTAAGGCAACTTGCTGATGGCGACATGCTGCAGCAGGTCGGCAACCGAAGTTTGCATCGTGTCGGTGAACGGGGCTGGGTACAGACCCATCACGAGCACGGCGATGGCCAGCACAGCAAGCATGAAGAATTCACGTTTGTTGATGTCGGTCAGTTCAGCCACATGCTTGTTCTTGATCTTGCCGAACACCACGCGCTTGGCCATCCACAGCGAGTACGCCGCGCCCCAGATCAGTGCCGTTGCAGCCAGCAAGCCGATCCAGAAGTTGAATTGCACCGCGCCCAGGATCACCATGAACTCGCCGACAAAGCCGGACGTGGCTGGCAAGCCGCAGTTAGCCATCGAGAACAGCACGAAGAAGGCAGCAAATTTCGGCATGCGATTCACGACGCCGCCGTAGTCGGCGATGTTGCGGGTATGCATGCGGTCATACAGCACGCCGATGCACAGGAACATCGCGCCGGAGATGAAGCCGTGCGAGACCATCTGCACGATACCGCCCTGCACCGAAATGTCGTTGAACATAAAGAAACCCAGGGTGACGAAACCCATGTGCGCGATCGACGAATAGGCGACCAGTTTTTTCATGTCAGTTTGCACCAGGGCAACCAGACCGATGTAGATCACGGCGATCAGCGACAAGGCGATCATGAAACCGGACAGGTAGTGACTGGCGTCGGGCGTGATCGGCAGCGAAAAACGCAGGAAACCGTAGGCGCCCAGTTTCAGCATGATGGCGGCCAGTACGGCGGAACCGCCGGTAGGCGCTTCCACGTGGACGTCCGGCAACCACGTGTGGACCGGGAACATCGGCACTTTGACGGCAAACGCCATCAGGAAGGCCAAGAAGATGAAGATCTGTTCGTGCATCGTCAGCTTAAACGCGTGCCAGGCCAGGATGTCGAAAGTGCCCGACACATTGCGCAGGTAGATGATGGCAACCAAGGTCAGCAAGGACCCAAAGAAGGTGTACAGGAAAAACTTGAACGACGCGTACACGCGGTTTGAACCGCCCCAGATACCGATGATGATGAACATCGGGATCAGGGTTGCTTCAAAGAAGAAGTAGAACAGCAAGCCGTCGAGCGCGCAGAACACGCCGATCATCAAGCCCGACAGGATCAGGAAGGCACCCATGTACTGGGCGACGCGCTTCTCGATCACTTGCCAAGCGGAAATGACGACGATGACCGTGATGAAGGCCGTCAGAGGCACGAACCACAGCGACAGACCGTCGATACCCAGCGAGTACCAGATATTGAAGGTCGCTATCCACGGTGCTTTTTCGACGAATTGCATGCCGTGTGCGGCGTTGTCGAAATGCTGGATCAGCGGCAAGGTGCACAGCATGCTGAGCACGGCGCCAGCGAGCGACAGCCAGCGGGTGAAGCCCGCTTTGCTGTCACGGCCGAGAGCCAGGACCAGGACGCCGCAAATGATCGGCACCCAGATCGACAGACTCAGGTAAGGAGGTAATGTAGAAATCGTAGACTGCATCATGGTTCTCAGTATTCTTTTATCAGGTCAGCTTACTTAGCGGGCCAGAATGGCAGGAAATAGATCAGGAAGCCCAGCACGCCCAGGATCATCACGAATGCATAGTGATAGATGTAGCCGGTCTGCAACACTCGCGACAGCGAGGACAGCCAGGCGACGGCCTTGGCGCTGCCATTGACGACGAAACCGTCGATCAGCTTCTTGTCACCGAAGTTCCACAGGCCATTGCCCAACAAACGGGCACCGCCGGCGAACACGACTTCATTGAACTTATCCAGGTAGTACTTGTTGTCGAGCAAGGTGTGGATCGCGTGGAACTTGGCAAAAAACCAGGCCGGTACACGCGGGTTGACCATATAGCAATAGTAAGCTGCCACCACGCCGGACAATGCCAGCCAGAACGGTGCCGTCGACAGGCCGTGGATCGCCATCGCCATCGCGCCGTGGAATTCATGCGACAACTCTTGCATTGCTGGATGGTTTTCACCAACGAAGATCACGCCCTTGAAGAAATCGCCATGCAGCATCGGGCCGATGGTCAGGTAACCGATCAGCAGCGACGGGATCGCCAGCATCACCAGCGGGAACCACACGACGAACGGCGATTCATGCGGCTTCTGGCCAGGTTCCAGACCGTGGTGCGCGTGCTCGTCTTCGTCTTCTTCATGACCATGATCGTCATGCGCATCGCCGTGCGCGCCATGGGCCGCTTTCGGTGCGTGATGGTCGTCGTGACCGTGCGCGTGCGCTTGGCCGAAACGTTCCTTGCCGTGGAAGACGAGGAAATACATGCGGAACGAATAGAAGGCGGTCACGAAGACGCCAGCGAGCACAGCGAACTGGGCAAAGCCAGCACCCCAGATGTGCGTCGCTTCGACAGCTTCGATGATGCTGTCTTTCGAGTAGAAACCGGAGAACAGCGGCGTGCCGATCAGGGCCAGCGAACCGACCAGGGACGTGATCCAAGTGATCGGCATGTATTTGCGCAAGCCACCCATGTTGCGGATGTCCTGGTCATGGTGCATGCCGATGATGACGGAACCGGCGCCCAGGAACAGCAATGCCTTGAAGAAAGCGTGCGTCATCAGGTGGAACACGGCCACGGAGTACGCGGACGAGCCCAGCGCGACGGTCATATAGCCGAGCTGCGACAGGGTCGAGTAAGCGACGACGCGCTTGATGTCGTTCTGGATGATGCCCAGGAAACCCATGAACAGCGCCGTGATGGAGCCGATCACCAGGATGAACGATAGTGCCGTGTCGGACAGTTCGAACAGCGGCGACATGCGCGAGACCATGAAGATACCGGCCGTCACCATCGTCGCGGCGTGTATCAGTGCCGAGATCGGGGTAGGACCTTCCATCGAGTCAGGCAGCCACACGTGCAGCGGGAACTGCGCCGATTTACCCATCGCGCCGATGAACAGGCAGATGCAGGCAACGGTCAGCAAGGCCCAGTCGGTGCCCGGCAAGCTCAACAGCGCCAGTTCCTCTTTCTTGGCGAACACTTCCTGGTAGTTCATGCTGCCGGCGTAGGCCAGCAGCAGGCCGATGCCCAGGATGAAGCCGAAGTCGCCCACGCGGTTGACCAGGAAAGCCTTCATGTTGGCGACGATGGCCGTCGGACGCTGGTACCAGAAGCCGATCAGCAGGTAAGAGACCAGGCCCACGGCTTCCCAACCGAAGAACAGTTGCAGGAAGTTGTTGGCCATGACCAGCATCAGCATCGAGAACGTGAACAGCGAGATGTAGGCGAAGAAGCGGTTATAGCCTTCGTCGTCTTTCATGTAGCCGATCGTGTAGATGTGCACCATCAGGGAGACAAAGGTGACCACGCACATCATCATCGCCGACAGCGAATCGATCTGGAAGCCCACTTCCATCTTCAGGGTGCCGATCGTCATCCAGTTATAGATCGTGCCATTGAATGTCGCGCCATCCATCACTGCCAGCAGTGTCTGCACCGACAGGATGAACGCAATCAGTACGCCCAGGATCGTCGCGGTATGCGACGTCTTGCGTCCGACCAAATTACCCAGAAACTGGGTGCCAAGCAAGCCTGCAATCGCAGCACCGGCCAGCGGCGCCAGCGGTACGGCAAGAAGGAGGTTAGGGTTGAGGAGTTGCCCCGCCATGATGAACCTTAATCGTTATTATTCGAGAGATCGAGTCTGAAAAACATCAGCCTTTGAGGCTGTCCAGGTCTTCGACGTTGATGGTATCCAGATTACGGAACATCACCACCAGAATAGCCAGACCGATAGCCGACTCAGCGGCGGCAACCGTCAGGATGAAGAAAACGAAGATCTGACCGGCCGCGTCGCCCATGAAATGGGAAAACGCGATGAAATTCATATTCACCGCCAACAACATCAATTCGATTGCCATCAGCAATACGATGATGTTCTTGCGGTTCAGGAAAATACCGACGATCGAGATTGCGAACAGGATCGCGCCCAGGACCAGGAAATGTGTGAGCGATAATGTCATGGTGCCTCCTTAACTTCCGGCTCAGCGGCAGGACGCTCGACAACCGCGTCCATCTTGATGATCTTCAGACGATCGTTGCGCTTGACGCGCACGGCATCGCCCGGAGCAAAATGCTTGGTGTCCTTGCGTTTGCGCAAAGTCAATGCGACTGCGGCAACGATGGCGACCAGCAGCACGACGGCCGCGATTTCGAAGGCGAACACGTATTTCGTGTAGATCAGCATGCCCAGTTCCTTGGTGCCGCCCAGGTTGACGTTCACCGGCGCGATGCTAGGCGTAAAGTTGCGGAAACCGTGCCACAAGACAGCGGCCATTTCCAGCACGATGATCACGCCCACCGTCACCGACAAAGGCAGATAGCCCCAGAAGCCTTCGCGCATGCGATCGATATTAATATCGAGCATCATGACCACGAAGAGGAACAGCACCATCACGGCGCCGACATACACCAATACCAGCACGATGGCCAGGAATTCAGCTTGCAGCAGCATCCAGATGCCCGCTGCAGAGAAAAAGGACAGCACCAGGAACAGTACTGCGTGGACCGGATTGCGTGCCGTGATAACGCGCGTCGCTGCCAGAATCAAGATCAGCGCGAAGGCGTAAAACAAAATTGTTTTAAAGTCCATAAAAAACCCAATAGACGTACAGATGAACGAGGGGCGCGCCGCAGCTTATCAGCTACGGCGCATCCATCAGCGATAAGGTGCGTCGGCGGCGCGCGCAGCAGCGATGTCATTTTCATAACGATCACCGACGGCCAGCAACATCTCTTTCGTGTAATACAAATCCCCGCGTTTTTCGCCGTGATATTCCAGGATTTGCGTCTCGACGATCGAATCGACCGGGCAGGACTCTTCGCAGAAACCGCAGAAGATGCACTTGGTCAAGTCGATATCGTAACGCGTCGTGCGGCGCGAACCGTCGTCACGCTGTTCCGATTCGATCGTGATGGCCATCGCCGGGCAAACTGCTTCGCACAGTTTGCAGGCGATGCAGCGTTCCTCGCCGTTCGGGTAGCGGCGCAGCGCGTGCAAGCCACGGAAACGCGGCGAGATCGGTGTCTTCTCTTCCGGGAATTGCACCGTGATCTTGCGCGAAAACATGTACTTGCCTGTCAACGCCATGCCCTTGATCAGCTCACCTAACAAGAGGCTGCTGAAGAAATCTTTTACCTTATCCATTCGTATGCACTCTCTTACTTCCAAATATTCCAGGATGTCTGCATCCAGGCAGCGATGAAGACCAGGTAGACCAGCGTCAACGGGATAAACACTTTCCAGCCGAGGCGCATGATCTGGTCATAACGATAGCGTGGGAAAGTACCGCGCACCCAGATGAACACCGAGACGATGAAGAAGGTCTTGGCGAACAACCAGAAGAAACCGCCGAAACCACCCCAGAACTCAAGGAAAGCAAATGGTGCGGACCAACCACCGAGGAACATGATCGAAGCCAGTGCAGCGATCAGTATCATGTTGGCGTATTCGGCCAGCATGAACATGGCGTAGGCCATACCCGAGTACTCGACCATGTGGCCGGCGACGATTTCCGACTCGCCTTCGACGACGTCAAACGGGTGACGGTTGGCTTCAGCCAGGCCCGACACCAGATAAATGACGAACATCGGCAGCAGCGGCAACCAGTTCCACGACAGGAAGTTGACGCCCTTGTCGGCGAAGAAGCCGATTTGCTGGCCGCCAACGATATCGATGAAGTTCAGGCTGCCTGAAACCATCAACACGATGACCATCACGAAGCCCATCGGAATTTCATACGAAATCATCTGTGCCGAAGCACGCATGGCGCCCATGAACGAATACTTCGAGTTCGAAGCCCAGCCGGCGATGATGATGCCATAGACTTCCATCGAGGTAATCGCCAGCAGCATCAGCAAGCCTGCGTTGACGTTGGCCAGTACGGCTTGCGGGCCGAACGGCACGACCGACCAGGCGGCCAAGGCCGGCATGATGGTCATGATCGGGCCGATCACAAACAAGCCCTTGGCGGCCTTGGATGGGATGATGATCTCTTTGAACAAGAGTTTCAGCGCATCGGCGATCGGCTGCAGCAAGCCCAATGGACCCACGCGGTTCGGGCCGACGCGGATCTGGATCCAGCCGATCAGCTTGCGTTCCCACAAGGTCAGGTAAGCAACCAGACCCATCAGCGGCAACAGCACGCACAAGATCTTGATCAGCGTCCAGAGGAACGGCCAGGAGCCGCCCAGCAAATCCTGGCCGCTGCTGTTGATGACGTTTACAAATTCAGGCAGAGCCATCAGATTTTCCCCTCTGCTGTTTCAACTGTGATGTCACCGAACATGCCGCCCAGGCTGGCCGTCGAGGCATGCGCCGCCGACACTTTGACCACATTGGCTGGCAGGCCGGCATGGAGTGCCGCCACCAGGATGGCGCTGCCGGAGCCTTGCGCCACTTTGACCTTGTCGCCCGCCTTGATGCCCAGCTTGCCAGCCAGTTCGGCCGATAAATGGGCTTGTGGCGCAGCGCCATCGACCGTGCGTTGCAACGGTTCGGAGCGGCGTACCAGCGCGTCGGCGAAGTAGATCGGCACGTCGGCGATGCGTTGCAGCTTTGGTGAAGCCGGTGCGTACGTCGCCGCTTCCGGCGCGTTCTTGGCCACATTGTTCAGCTGTGCCGACAAATCGGTCACGCCGGCGCCAAACGCTTCGTCGCGGATCGCTTCGGAGGTGTCGTAGTCGAAACCGGCCAGGCCCAGGATGTTGCCCAGGACGCGCAGCACTTTCCAGGCTGGACGCGTTTCGGCCAGCGGTTTGACGCTGCCATTGAAACTTTGCGCACGGCCTTCGCAGTTCACAAACGTCCCCGAGGTTTCGGCAAACGGCGCGATCGGCAGCAAGACATCGGCGTAATCCATGCCATGCTTGAAGGCCGACATCGCCACGACCATCTCGGCGCTATCGAGGGCGGCGCGGGCCGCTTGTGGATTGGCGCTATCCAATTCCGGCTCGGCGTGCAGCAGCACGTAAGCTTTCTTCGGCACGGTAAAGGCAGCTTGTGCCTTGGCTTGCGCCTTGGCGACCAGATGCGCACCTACCGTGTTGGCAGCTTCCGTCAGGTAACCGAGCTTGGCGCCCGTCTGTTCGGCGATCCATTGCGCGGCAGCATGCAGTTGCGACGCTTGCGGGTGTTGCGTTGCCGCATTACCCAGCAGCACGGCGCCATGGTCGCCAGCCATCAGGCTGGCGGCGATGGCGACCGCCACGTCCGAGGCGATGACCGCTTCAAAACCGTTAGGCGCGGCGATATCTTTCGCTTTGGCAACAGCGACGACGATTTCCGACAAGGCCGCCAGCCAATCGCTAGGCGCGACAATCATCTTGTTGGCGATGGTGATCAGCTGATCATCGTCGCAAGCGTGCAGGATCGACAGCTTGCCGCCGCCCTTGACCGAGGCGCGCAAACGCGTGGCCAGCAAGGGATGATCCTTGCGCAGGAACGAACCGATGACGAAGGCGCGCTTGATCTGGCCAAATTCGCTGATCGGCATGCCCAACCATGGTTTCACACTGGCGTCGAGCGCGAAATCGGTCTGGCGCAGGCGGAAGTCGACGTTCTCGCTACCGAGGCCGTGCGCGACTTTTTGCAGCAGGACCAGCTCTTCTACCGTCGAATGCGCAGTGGCCAGCGCGGCGATGGCGTCAGCGCCATGCTCGTGCTTGATATTTTTCAAACCGTGCGCCACGTATTCCAACGCCGTTTGCCAATCGACTTCTTTCCACTCATTGCCTTGTTTCAGCATCGGCGAAGTCAGGCGTTCGGCACTGTCGAGCGCATCGTACGAGAAACGGTCCTTGTCCGAGATCCAGCACTCGTTGACGGCTTCGTTTTCGAGTGGCAATACGCGCTTGACCTTGCCAGCTTTCACTTGCACGATCAGGTTGCTACCCAGGCCGTCGTGCGGGCTGACCGATTTGCGGCGCGACAGTTCCCATGTACGGGCGCTGTAGCGGAACGGCTTCGAGGTCAGTGCGCCGACCGGGCACAGGTCGATCATATTGCCCGACAGTTCGGAGTCGACCGTCTGGCCGACAAACGAGACGATTTCCGAGTGTTCGCCGCGGCCGATCATGCCCAACTCCATCACGCCGGCCACTTCTTGGCCAAAGCGTACGCAGCGGGTGCACTGGATGCAGCGCGACATTTCCTGCATGGACACCAGCGGACCGGCTTCCTTGGGCTGCACCACGCGCTTGTCTTCCTTGTAGCGCGATTCGCTCTTGCCGTAGCCCACAGCCAAGTCTTGCAACTGGCATTCGCCGCCCTGATCGCAGATAGGGCAATCGAGCGGGTGGTTAATGAGCAAGAATTCCATGACCGACTTTTGCGCCTGCACAGCTTTATCGCTGGCGGAGCGCACGATCATGCCGGCACTGACCGGGGTCGCACAAGCGGGCAAAGGCTTGGGCGCCTTTTCCACTTCGACCAGGCACATGCGGCAGTTCGCTGCAATCGACAATTTCTTGTGATAGCAGAAGTGCGGAATGTAGGTTCCCAATTTGTTGGCGGCGTCCATCACCATGCTACCAGCAGGGACTTCGACTTTTTTGCCGTCTATTTCGATTTCAACCATGGTGATCGTTACCTGACGCAGCTTAGATATATGCGGGCACTAAGCAATGCTTGTGCTCGATATGATATTCAAATTCTTCACGGAAATTCTTAATGAAGGCCCGTACCGGCATGGCAGCCGCATCGCCCAGCGCGCAAATGGTGCGGCCCTGGATGTTGTCGGCGATCGAGTTGAGCATATCGAGGTCGTCTGGACGACCCTGCCCTTGCTCGATGCGATGCACCATGCGGTACATCCAGCCTGTGCCTTCACGGCAAGGCGTACACTGGCCGCACGATTCTTCAAAGTAGAAGTAGGACAGGCGTTCCAGCGCCTTCACCATGCAGCGTGTTTCATCCATCACGATGACGGCACCCGAACCCAACATCGAGCCGGCTTTGGCGATCGAGTCGTAGTCCAGGTCGGTCTGCATCATGATGTCGCCGCGGATCACCGGCGCGGACGAGCCGCCAGGGATCACGGCCTTGATCTTTTTGCCACCGCGCATGCCACCTGCCAGTTCCAGCAGTGTGGCGAACGGGGTGCCGAGCGGCACTTCGTAGTTGCCCGGTTTTTCCACGTCGCCCGAGATCGAGAAGATCTTTGAACCACCGTTATTGGGCTTGCCCATCGCCAGATATTTCTCTGGGCCGATGTTCAGCACGAATGGCACGGCGGCGAAGGTTTCCGTGTTGTTGATCGTCGTCGGCTTGCCGTACAAACCAAACGAGGCAGGGAAAGGCGGCTTGAAGCGCGGCTGGCCTTTCTTGCCTTCCAGGGACTCCAGCAAGGCCGTTTCTTCGCCGCAGATGTAGGCGCCATAACCATGGTGCGCATGCAACTGGAACGAGAACTCGCTACCCATGATCTTGTCGCCCAGGAAACCGGCGGCACGCGCCTCTTCCAGCGCTTCTTCGAAACGCAGGTATTCCTGGAAGATTTCACCGTGAATATAGTTGTAGCCGACGGTGATGCCCATCGCATAAGCGCCAATGGCCATGCCTTCGATCAGCGCATGGGGATTGTAACGAATGATGTCGCGGTCCTTGAAAGTACCGGGTTCGCCTTCATCTGTATTGCAGACGAGGTATTTTTGGCCCGGGAACTGGCGCGGCATGAAGCTCCACTTCAAGCCGGTAGGAAAACCTGCGCCGCCACGGCCGCGCAAGGACGAAGCCTTGAGGTCGGCGATGATCTGTTCCGGCGTGATTTTCTCTTCCAGGATACGCCGCAGGGCCGAATAACCGCCGCGGTTCACATAATCTTGCAAATGCCAGTTTTTACCATCCAGATCCTTGAGGATCAATGGATCGATATGGCGATTGTGGAGTGACGTCATTTCTTGAGTTCCTCCAGCATGGCGTCGATTTTTTCGTTCGACATCCAGCTGCACATGGTTTTATTACTGACCAGCAAGACAGGCGCATCGCCGCAAGCGCCCATGCACTCGCCCTCAACCAGGGTGAACTGGCCATCAGCGGTGGTTTCGCGGAAATCGATACCCAATTTCTGCTTCAGGTACTCTGCAGCGCGCACGCCGCCCGACAGGGCGCATGGCAGGTTGGTGCACACGGTGATCTTGTGCTTGCCCACGGGTTTCACGTTGTACATATTGTAGAACGTGGCTACCTCCTGCACGGCAATGACCGGCATGCGGATGTATTCGGCCAGTTCCTTCATGGTTTCCGGCGCCAACCAGCCCAGTTCATCCTGGGCATGGGCCAGCGCGGCCATGACAGCCGACTGACGCTGGTCAGCCGGGTACTTGGCCAACTCGCGGTCAATTTTTTTATAGCATTGCTCTGATAACAACATACTTTTTGCCTCTTAGCGGTCAATACTGCCGAACACGATATCTTGCGTCCCGATGATGGTCACGGCGTCGGCAAGCATGTGCCCACGCGCCATCTCGTCGAGCGACTGCAAGTGAGCGTAGTCTGGCGCGCGCAGTTTCATGCGGTACGGCTTGTTGGCGCCATCGGACACCAGGTAGACACCGAACTCGCCCTTCGGGTGTTCCACGGCGCTGTAAGCCTCGCCTGGCGGCACGTGGAAACCTTCGGTAAACAGCTTGAAGTGGTGAATCAAGGACTCCATGTTGGTCTTCATGTCGACGCGGCCCGGAGGCGCCACCTTGCGGTTGCTGGTCATGACAGGACCTTCATTGTTGCGCAGCCACTCCACGCATTGCTTGATGATACGGTTCGACTGGCGCAACTCTTCCACGCGGACCAGGTAGCGGTCGTAGCAATCGCCGTTGGTACCGATAGGAATGTCGAAATCCATCAAGTCGTACACTTCGTACGGCTGTTTCTTGCGCAAATCCCACTGCACGCCAGAACCGCGCAGCATGGCGCCCGTGAAGCCCATGGCCAGCGCATCTTCGGGCGAGACCACGCCGATGCCGACGGTGCGCTGCTTCCAGATACGATTGTCGGTCAACAAGGTTTCGTACTCGTCCACGGAATTGGGGAAACGGCGCGCGAAATCTTCAATGAAGTCCAGCAGGGAACCCTGGCGGTTTTCGTTGAGCTTGGAAATGGCCTTGGCGTTGCGGATGATCGAGGCCTTGTGCTGCGGCATCGCGTCCGGCAAGTCGCGGTACACGCCACCAGGACGGTAGTAAGCGGCGTGCATGCGCGCGCCCGACACTGCCTCGTAGGCGTCAAACAAGTCTTCGCGGTCGCGGAAGCAATATAGGAACGGCCCCATGGCGCCAACGTCCAGCGCGTGGGTACCGAGCCACATCAGGTGATTCAGGATGCGCGTCATCTCGTCGAACATGACGCGGATGTATTGCGCGCGCAGCGGCACTTCCAGGCCCAGCATCTTTTCGATTGCCATCACGTACGCGTGCTCATTGCACATCATCGACACATAGTCGAGACGGTCCATGTAAGGCACGGATTGCAGATAGGTCTTTTGCTCGGCCAGCTTTTCGGTGGCGCGGTGCAGCAGGCCGATATGCGGGTCGGCGCGCTGGATGACTTCGCCATCCATCTCCAGCACCAGGCGCAGCACGCCGTGCGCGGCCGGATGCTGTGGCCCAAAGTTCAGGGTGTAGTTCTTAATCTCAGCCATTATTTCATCCCGTAATGTTCTTCGCGGATCACGCGCGGCACGTTTTCCCGCGGCTCGATCGTCACGGGCTGGTAAATCACGCGCTTTTGTTCCGGATCGTAGCGCATCTCGACATAGCCGGAGACGGGGAAATCCTTGCGGAACGGGTGGCCGATGAAACCATAATCGGTCAGCAGGCGGCGCAAGTCGTTGTGGCCTTCGAAGAGGATACCCAACAAGTCGAACGCTTCGCGCTCATACCAGTTGACGGCACGCCAAATATTCACCACGGACGGCAGCAGCGGCATGTCGTCGTCGGGCGCGAACACGCGCACGCGCACGCGCCAGTTGTGCTTGACCGACAGCAAGTGCGAAACGGCCGCAAAACGCAGGCCGTCCCAGCTACCATCGCCATAGGTCGAGTAGTCGACGCCGCACAAATCGAGCAATTGCTCGAAATGCAGGCTCGGATCGTCGCGCAAGGTCTGCATCACGGCCAAGTAGTCTTCGGCCTTGACGACCAAGGTGACTTCGCCCAGCGCAACAGTTGTGCTAACGCGATCGCCCAGGGCAGTGCCGAGGGCGATTTGCAATACTTCTAAATGTGTTGTCATAATCTGGAGCGCCCCGGTTAGCGTGCGATCGTGCTGATACGCTTGATCTTGTTCTGCAACTGCATGATACCGTACAGCAAGGCTTCAGCGGTCGGAGGACAGCCAGGCACATACACGTCGACGGGCACGATGCGGTCGCAACCACGCACCACAGAGTAGGAGTAATGGTAGTACCCGCCGCCATTGGCGCAGGAACCCATCGAGATGACCCAGCGTGGCTCTGCCATCTGGTCGTAGACCTTGCGCAAGGCCGGCGCCATCTTGTTGCACAGGGTGCCGGCAACGATCATGACGTCAGACTGACGCGGCGACGGACGAAACACGACGCCGAAACGGTCCATATCGTAGCGGGCTGCGCCCACATGCATCATTTCGACCGCACAGCAGGCCAAACCAAACGTCATCGGGAACATAGACCCGGTGCGCGCCCAGTTGATCAGCTTGTCTGCCGAGGTGGTGATGAAACCTTCGCTTAATACGCCTTCAATAGCCATGGCTTATTCCCAATCAAGGGCACCTTTCTTCCAAATGTACCAAAATCCGACCACGAATTCAGCGATGAACACCATCATCGTGACGAAACCGGCCCAACCCAGGTCGCGCATTGCAACGCCCCATGGGAAAAAGAATGCTGTTTCCAGATCGAACAAAATAAACAGGATTGCGACCAGGTAGTAGCGCACATCGAATTTCATGCGCGCGTCTTCGAATGCTTCAAAGCCACATTCGTACGGGGAGAGTTTTGCTGCGTCAGGTTTGTTAGGACCTAACAGGCGTCCCAGGAGCTGGGGCGCGATACCGACACCAAGGCCGATAATAATGAACAGCAGGACGGGGAAGTAGTTTTCGAGGTTCACGATTGATAAGCTTATATTGAACGATCGGTTAAATGAGGACGCTGCGATCACTGCAGCGTATTCTAACGCACGACCCCAATCAAAGCTAAGACCAGGATCGAACGACACATCCTCGTAAAAAAAGCCAGCAACTTTGTACGAGCCATGGCTCGTGCGCCGTTGCTGGCTTCTGATTTCTGGTGCCGACGACGAGACTCGAACTCGTACAGCTTGCGCCACTACCCCCTCAAGATAGCGTGTCTACCAATTTCACCACGTCGGCGGTAAGGCCCGTATTCTACTCTGCTTTGCCGCTAAAGTTAATGCACAAATGCATTAAAACACAGATAAAAACGATAAATTTTTACATCTTCCAGCGCGTCACGACTTTTTCCTGCCGCGCTGCTAAAACATTGAGCAATTATCTGCCCGTAATGAGAATTACTCTCGACGAGGTATCGAGATACTACGTAGCAACTACGCAGTTACTACGCAGTTACTATCCAATTACTTCGGAATCGCGCCTGCCGGCGTGCTGGCAACCGGGGCTGCCGCTGCTGGAGCGCTGGCCGCCGGCGCTGCAGGCAGCGTCGTCGGGATGGCACCGGCGCCGGTGACTGGCACTGGCTTGACGACTTTATCCATCACGCCGCCACCGACCGTGGTGGCGCGCTGATTGGCCATCAGCGACAGGGCCAGCGTGGCGCCGAAGAAAATCGCGGCAGCGACACCGGTCGATTTCGACATAAAGTTCGATGAACCCGTCGCACCGAACAGGCTGCCCGAGGCGCCCGAACCGAAGGCAGCACCCATGTCGGCACCCTTGCCGTGCTGCAGCAACACCAGCGCGATAATCGACAATGCGGAAATAACCTGTACTACCACTACCAGATTGAACATCATGTTCATTGCAATTCCATTCTTAGTTTAAATTAATTCAATCAACGGCGTGAATAATTGCCAGGAAATCCGCCGCCTTCAATGCTGCCCCACCGATCAGACCGCCATCAATATCCGGCATTGCCATCAATTCTTTCGCGTTCTCCGGCTTCATGCTGCCGCCGTACAAGATCTGCACGCCGGCCGCCGCTACCGCATTCTTTACCGCCAACTGGCCGCGCAACACCTGATGCACGTCCTGCGCCATTTGCGGCGTGGCCGTCTTGCCAGTACCAATGGCCCACACCGGCTCATACGCCAGCACCAGTTTCGCCACGTCGGCGACGGAAATGGCCGCCAGCACGGCGCCCAATTGCTGCGCCACGACGGCGTCGGTCTGGCCCGCTTCGCGCTGCGCCAGGGTCTCGCCTATGCAAACGATAGGCGTGATGCCTGCCGCCAGCGCGGCTAGCGTCTTGGCCGCCACCTGCGCATCGCTCTCGCCATGGTAGGCACGACGCTCGGAATGCCCGATCACCACATAACCGCAAGCAAAATCTTGCAGCATGGCGGCCGAGATTTCTCCCGTGTATGCACCACTGGCATGCGCAGATACATCCTGCGCGCCCCAGCCAAGCGCCGAGCCTGCCAATTGCGCCTGGCACTGCGCCAGATACGGCGCAGGCACGCAGACGGCGCTGGCGGCGCCAGAGGCAGCCAGACCAGCAACTATTTCAGACAATAACACCGCGTTCGAGGTGCGACTGCCGTTCATTTTCCAATTTCCGACGACGAGTTTGCGACGCATAGTAGCCTAAATTCTAATAACCCGTCATTCTAACTCCGGCACCGAGGCCGGTCAAACAGGCAGTGCCACGTTTCAGGCAACTTGCAGCATGATCTTGCCCACGTGCGTGCTCGATTCCATCAAGGCATGCGCTTCGCCGGCTTTTTCGAGTGGGAAAGTTTGATAGATCACCGGTTTGATCTTGCCCGCCTCGATCAGCGGCCAGACAGTCGTGCGCAGGTGCTTCGCGATGGCAGCCTTGAAGGCCACGGAACGGGGGCGCAAGGTCGAACCGCTGATACTGAGGCGGCGGCGCAGCACTTGCCCCAGGTCGACGGTAGCCTTGCTGCCGCCCTGCACGGCAATCAGGCCGATGCGACCATCGTCGGCAAGACAATCGATTTCGCGCGGCAAGTAATCGCCTCCCACCATGTCGAGGATGACATCCACACCACGGCCTGCCGTCAGTTGCTTGACGATGGCAACGAAATCTTCCGTGCGGTAATTGATGCCCCGTTCGGCGCCCAGCGCCTCGCAGGCGCGCGCCTTTTCATCGCTGCCGGCCGTGGCGAACACGCGGTGACCGAGCGCGGCCGCCAATTGAATTGCCGCCACGCCGATGCCGGACGTGCCGCCCTGCACCAGCAAGGTTTCACCCTCGGCCAGCGCACAGCGGTCGAAGACATTGCTCCAGACGGTAAAGAAGTTTTCCGGCAGGGACGCGCCTTCGAGCGCCGTCAAGCCGTGCGGCAAGGGCAGGCATTGCCCGCTTGGGGCGGCACAGTATTCGGCATAGCCGCCACCCTGCACCAGGGCGCAGACCAGGTCGCCCTTCTGCCATCCGGTATTGGCAAAATCGCCATCGACGACTTCACCGGCCACTTCCAGGCCCGGCAAGTCGGATGCGCCGGCCGGCGGCGCATATTTCCCCAGGCGCTGCAACACGTCGGGACGGTTAATGCCGGCCGCGTGCACCTTAATGAGCAGCTCGCCCGCTTTAAATTGCGGCATGGGACGTTGCGTGATCTGCAAAACGTCGGCGGGACCTGGCTGGCTGATGGCAACTGCGCGCATGGGGCGACTCTCTCAAGGAAAAACGCCGATTGTACGCCAAGCCACCAACCGTTGCAGCCACCTCTTGCGGCCACCACTTGCGGCAGGCTGCGCGTCAGCCGGCACCCGTCTTCGACTGGCGCGGCAAGGGCGTGCCCGGCTTCCACTGCGCCGACAGGGCCTGACCTTCCTCGACTTGCTCATGCGTCATCTTGCGCAACACGGCGGCGCGCTGGTCGGCCGCATTGGCGTTGCCATTTGCCGCTGCCAAGTTCCACAACATGTAGGCGATGACGTTGTCCTGCTGCACGCCACCGATGTGGTAGCGATACATCAGTCCCAGCACCTGCTGCGCCTGCGCATGATTTTGTTCGGCCGCCTTGCGGAACCAGCTGACGGCCTGATTATGGTCTTGCAGTACGGCGTTACCCGTGTAATACATGGCGCCCACCACATACTGGGCATCGGCCTTGCCCTGCTCGGCCGCCTTGCGGTGCCAAAACATGGCTTGCCTGTAATCCTGCGGCAAGCCGCGCCCCATGTAATACATCAAACCCAGCAAATGCTGCGCGTCGGCATTGCCAATCTTCGCAAGGGGTACTATTTCCTTGTGGGCCAGCGCGTAATTCTTGTTGTTGTAGGCGCTGGCGCCTTCGACGAAGCCGGCCCGCGCGGGTAGCTGTATCGTCAACAGCATGAGTAATGTAATGATCAGTTTTTTCATCGGAATGGGATGTGGTCTGACTACTTATTCTTTTCCTGCGAATTTTTCCTACCTATAACACCTGCGGCAGGATGCTTTTATTTCCAGCTGACTTTACCCAAGCCATCGACGCTGACATCGCGGTTGGCTGGCTTGCCGTACACCACCACCGAACCGAGTCCGCTCAAGCTCAGCTTGGCATGCGTATGGGCATGCACCGTGGCATTGCCGAGGCCGCTCAATTCGAGGTTGACGGCGTCCGCTTCGAACTGCTGCGCATTCAGACTACCCAGTCCGCCCAGGCTGGCCTTCAGGAGGCGCCCGCGCCCACCCAACACCACCGAGCCCGCACCCTGCAAATCCAGCTCGGCCCGCTCATTATTACCAACCCAGAGCTGCATGCTGCCCACGCCGCCCAGGCTGGCATCGAGCTTGCGGTAGTCGCCCACCAGCTTGATGCTGCCCGCCCCTTCCAGCGACAGCGTTAGCTCCTCGCCCTTGAAACCGCTGATGTCGGTGCTGCCAAAGCCTTCCGAGCTCAGTTCGCGCAAGTTCGGCAGGACCAGTTCGGCGCGTATCGCTGCGGGCGATATCTTGAAGCCACGCACTGCCGTCTCGATGTGCAGGGTATCGCCACTTTGCACCGTGCTGACATCGGCGATGTAGCGCTTGTCGGCCGTGATGCTCAGCGAAGGCACGTTACCTTGGCGTATGCGCACTTCCATCACGCCATCGAGCTTGACGCGCACCACGCGGGCGTCGATGTTGCGCATTTCCAGCAAACGCGTCTCGGCGACCGCGCCGCGGACCAGGCCCAGTGTGGCCAGGAACAGCAGTGCCAATTGCAATGTCTTTTTCATCTAGTGCATCCTCGGTATCTTGTTTTTATCTGTCTGGCCGCCAGCCAGGGGCGCCCGCCTTGCTCGCGCAGCAGCACTGTAGCAGCGCCAAAAATTGCTGACAATGATTTTGACGCCGCATAGTATCGTCGCCCACAGCAGCGGGGCCCGGCATCGCACCAGGGCAGGCAAGCAGAATTGCGGCAGGCACAGAGCGCATCGGTGAGCGCGACCTGCAACGAGCAACGTGCAACGTGCAACGTGCAACAGAGGTTGCTCGCGGCCTTATGCGAAACGTGATTTTTCTGCGGCGCTCAGACGCTTGGCCTTGACCAAGACCACCGGCATGCTGGCCTTGCCATGCACTGCGGGCACGCTGGCCGTCGAGCTTGCCACTTGCAGGGCGGGAGCGGCCGGGGCGATGGCGTAGCAGCTGATGCTGAGCACGATGGCGGCGGCAACGGCAATGATTTCCATGTTTTTAGCGACGTTCATGATGTTCTCCTCGGGTGTCTGGCAGTGGGCTTGCGGTATGGTGTCACTATAGCCATACCGCCCCCGGCCTACACGCCGATTGCGACGAACTGCACTTTTGGCAGGCTGGCCTGACAAAAACGCGGATGAAAGTGGCGCATCAACATTGCCTATCCACGTCGCCGATCTGCATCACAACTGCGGCGCGCTTAAAACTCTTCCCACTCGTCGGCGCCGGACTTGGCCGCCTTGAGCGGCTTGGCCGGCGACATCGGCTTGACCGGCGACAGAGCACGGGCCGGCGCGCGCGGAGCCGACGCTGCCGGCCTGGCCTTGGGGCGCTTCACGGGCGCGGATGCCGCAGCAACACCCGCATCGCCCAGGCGGAACATGCCGACGGCCTGCGCCAGGTCCACCGCCTGCTCCTGCAGGCTTTCTGCTGCCGCGGCCGCCTGTTCGACCAGCGCGGCGTTTTGCTGCGTCATGGTATCCATGTGGGTCACTGCCGTATTGATCTCGCCAATGCCGGCACTCTGCTCGCGGCTGGCCACCGTGATCTCACTCATGATGGTCGTCAATTGCTGTACCGAAGCGACCACCTGATCCATGGTCTGGCCCGCTTCATCGACAAGGCGGCCGCCAGCGTCCACCTTCTCCACCGAATCGCCGATCAATTCCTTGATTTCCCTGGCCGCCTGGCTGGAGCGCTGCGCCAAGTTGCGCACTTCTGACGCCACCACGGCAAAGCCCCTGCCCTGCTCGCCCGCCCGCGCCGCCTCGACGGCAGCGTTCAGCGCCAGGATATTGGTCTGGAAAGCAATACTGTCGATCACGCCGATAATATCGACGATCTTGCGCGAACTTTCCTGGATGCCGGACATGGTACCGACCACCTGCAGCATCACGTGGCCGCCCTTGGCCGCCACTTCCGAAGCGGACACGGCCAGCTCGTTGGCGGTGTGCGCGTTTTCCGCATTCTGCCTGACCGTCGATGTCAACTCATCCATCGAACTGGCTGTTTCTTCCAGCGCACCGGCCTGCGCTTCCGTGCGCGAAGACAGGTCGGCGTTGCCGGCGGCGATATCGGCCGACTCGCTGCGCACCATGGCGCTGATGTTGCGGATCTGCAGCAGCACAGTGGAGATCTTTTCAACGAATAAATTGAAGGCCTTGGCGATCTGCGCCAGTTCATCGGCGCCTTGCGCATCGAGGCGGCTGGTCAGGTCGCCGTCGCCGGTGGCGATCGCTTCCATCGCATCGCGCACCAGGACCAGGCGGCGCAGGGCGCGCGCCACCAGCGCGCTCAATACGGCGGCGGCCAGGGCCAGCACCAGCAAGGCCGTCAAGACCGAGGAGCGCAGCATGGAACTGAGCGCTTGCGTCGCTTCTGCGCGGTCGAGCACGGTAGCGAGCAGCCAGTCGCTGCCCGGCACCTTGCTCACGTGCAAGATGCCATCGCGCTCGCCAATGCGGATGACGCCGCCATCGCCGCTCTTTTCAATATCGCCCAGCACCTGCGCGCTCAGGCCCGGCGCCAGCTCGGCCAAGGGCTTCAAGATCAGCTTGCCGTCCGGGTGGGCGATGATCTTGCCGCCGCCATCGACGAGGAAGCCGTAGCTGGACGCGGTTGGCTTGATCGAGGCCACATTTTGCAGCACGGCATCCATCATCACGTCAGCCGCCATCACCCCCGTCACGCTCCCCTTGCCGCCCAGCGGCTCGGCAAACGTCACCACCAGCTTGCCCGTGCTGGCGCCGATATACGGCGCCGTGATGATGGGACCGCCCGATTCGGATGCCTTCTTGTACCAGGGCCGCGCCGTGGGATCGTAGTCGGCGGCGCGCTTGCGCTCCTGTGAAAAGACCGCGTGTTTATCGGCATAGCCGATATACGCCATGTCAAACGTGCCCGCCTGCTCGGCCGCCTTCAAGGCCGGCAGCGGATCGGCCGCCGTGGCGGCCTGCTTGAGCGAAGCCACGGTGGCTTGCTTGGAGCGCAACCATTCGGCGATGGCCGCCGCATGGCTGTGCGACAGCTGCAGCATCTGCGTGTCGAGCGCGGCCAAGGTGCTTGAGCGCGTGGTATAGAAATTGGCGATGGCAACGGCCAGCATGGCCAGCACGACGATGGAAACGGCGATGGCGATCAACCGTACCTTAAGGGAGGACAACATGGGGCATCCAATAGAAAAGGGGAATCGGGAAAGCATTTCCATCCTCGGGGAATACGATTTTATCGTCAAGCAATACCGACAGTCGATTACTCATAAACAACAATTGATATCGGATATAGACTGCATCTGACCGCGCAGCTTGCGCCAGGCAGCGCTGCCGGCGTGGGCGCATTGTCCAGCGGCACCAGAACACCGGACGCGACAACATGCAGCAAGGCGACGGCCAGCGCGCATCGTGGGCGCCTGCTGCATCTGCAAGTAAGAAAACGGGGCCTTGCGGCTGGTATCAAGATCGATGCACGAGTCGTGCACACATCTTCGATGGCGCACCAACAAAACGCAAAAAACCGCCAGGGCTTGCGCGCTGGCGGCTTTTGAGACTGCGGCCAAAGCCGCGGTCTGGCGAACTGAAACGAACTTAAGCGGCTGGCGCTTCGTTGCCTTCAGCAGCTTTCATCGACAGCTTCAAACGGCCACGGTCGTCCGTTTCCAGCACTTTGACGCGTACCAGCTGACCTTCTTTCAGGTAGTCGGCCACGGCGTTGACACGCTCATTGGCGATCTGCGAGATGTGCAGCAAGCCGTCCTTGCCTGGCATGACTTGCACGATGGCGCCGAAGTCCAGCAGTTTCAGCACGGTCCCTTCGTAGGTCTTGCCCACTTCAACGGAAGCGGTCAGCTCTTCGATGCGGCGCTTGGCTTCCTGGCCGGCAGCAGCGTCCACGGAAGCGATGGTGACCACGCCTTCGTCGCTGATGTCGATCTGGGTGCCCGTCTCTTCGGTCAGCGCGCGAATCACGGCGCCGCCCTTGCCGATCACGTCACGGATTTTTTCCGGGTTGATCTTGATGGTGATCAAACGCGGTGCGAAATCGGACAGTTCGGTTTTGACGTGCGGCATGGCTTTTTGCATTTCGCCCAGGATGTGCTCGCGGCCTTCCTTGGCTTGCGCCAGTGCCACTTGCATGATTTCCTTGGTGATGCCCATGATCTTGATGTCCATCTGCAGCGCCGTGATACCGTTGCGGGTACCGGCTACCTTGAAGTCCATGTCGCCCAAGTGATCTTCGTCGCCCAGGATATCGGACAGCACGGCAAACTTGCCGCCTTCCTTGATCAAGCCCATGGCGATACCGGCCACGTGTTCTTTCATCGGGACACCGGCGTCCATCAGTGCCAGGCAGCCGCCGCAGACCGATGCCATCGACGAGGAACCGTTCGATTCCGTGATTTCCGACACCAGGCGTACCGAGTAGCTGAACTCTTCCGCTGCTGGCAGGGCGGCGATCAGCGCGCGCTTGGCCAGGCGGCCGTGACCGATTTCGCGGCGCTTAGGCGTACCGACGCGGCCCGTTTCGCCGGTGGCGAATGGAGGCATGTTGTAATGGAGCATGAACGAATCGGTGAACTCGCCCATCAGTGCATCGATTTTCTGGCTGTCGCGGGCGGTGCCCAGGGTAGCGACGACCAGCGCTTGCGTTTCGCCGCGCGTGAACAGGGCCGAACCGTGGGTGCGTGGCAGCACGCTGGTGCGAATCGAGATCGGACGCACGGTGCGCGTGTCGCGGCCGTCGATGCGTGGCTCGCCGTCGAGGATTTGCGTACGCACGATTTTCGCTTCGATGTCGAACAGGATGTTGTTCACTTCGGCGCTGTCGATGGACGCGCCACCGGCAGCAGCCGCTTCCGCCGACAGGTCGGCGATCACTTCCGACGTCGCCGCTTTCAGCTTGGCCGTACGCTCTTGCTTGTCCTTGGTTTGATACGCATCATTGATCTTGGCGTTGGCAAAATGCGCGACGCGGGCGATCAGTGCTTCGTTTTTCGGCGCTGGCGCCCATTCCACTTCCGGCTTGCCGCCGTCACGCACCAGGTCGTGAATCGCGTCGATGACGACTTTCATCTGGTCGTGGCCGAAGACCACGGCGCCCAGCATGATTTCTTCGGACAGCTGTTTCGCTTCCGATTCGACCATCAGCACGGCCGTTTCGGTACCGGCGACAACCAGGTCCATTTCCGACGTTTTCAGTTGCTGAACGGTTGGGTTCAGGATGTACTGGCCATTCGCGTAACCGACGCGCGCAGCGCCGATAGGGCCGTTGAAAGGCACGCCCGATACGCACAGAGCAGCCGATGCGCCTATCATGGCGGCGATATCTGGATCGATTTCCGGGTTGACCGACAGCACGTGAATGATGACTTGCACTTCATTCAGGTAGCCTTCCGGGAACAAGGGACGGATAGGACGATCGATCAGACGCGATGTCAGTGTTTCTTTTTCGGAAGGACGGCCTTCGCGCTTGAAAAAACCGCCCGGGATTTTACCGGCAGCATAGGTTTTCTCAACATAATCAACCGTCAAAGGGAAGAAATCCTGGCCTGGCTTGGCATCTTTGCGTGCCACCACCGTTGCCAGAACGACGGTATCTTCGATCGACACCAGCACTGCGCCGGATGCCTGACGCGCGATTTCGCCGGTTTCCAGGGTCACTTGGTGTTGACCGTACTGGAAGGTTTTCGTAACTTTGTTAAACATGGGGTATCCCTTTTCTAATTGCCGACAGATTTTCAGGGGCTGTCGTTCACCTCACCACAGGCGGCGAAAAAAAGTTGCCGCCTTTACTACCTTACTTTTACAGCATGATATCGATACACAGTACTGCACTTACCGACATAAATCCGGAATTCAAATGAAAAAATGCCCGCGTCAGCGAACTGGCGCAGGCATTTCTGTATAAACCTTGTACGGCAAAAATTACTTGCGCAGACCAAGTTTAGCGATCAGGTCGCGATAACGGGTAGCGTCTTTAGCCTTCAGGTAGGACAACAGGCTCTTACGACGGTTGACCATCATGATCAGGCCGCGGCGGGAGTGGTGATCTTTCGAGTGGGCTTTGAAGTGGCCGTTCAGTTCGTTGATGCGAGCTGTCAGCAGTGCAACTTGCACTTCAGGGGAGCCGGTGTCGTTTTGACCACGTGCGTTGTCCGCGATGATAGCGGCTTTGTTGATGTTTTCTACTGTCATGATAAACCTTTCACATGCGGTGCACAGAGTCTGAACCCTATCCACCGTGAACTACGATTATTAAAATACTGGTCTATGCTTACAACCAGACGCGCAAGTATATCGGAAAAAAGCCCGCCTGTATCCTGCAGTGCGGGCTTTTCTCGGCGCATGATCAGATTTTCCTGCATTTGAGGAGCACAAACTTGAAAACCATATTCAAATTTACAACACCGCTACTGCTTGCCCTGCTGGCGGGCTGCGCCAGCCTGGGCGCCCCGCCGCCGCAAGTGGGCGAACCGCGCGCCGCCGTGGAAGCGCGCCTGGGCAGACCGAGCAGCATTTACCAGTTGCACAGTGGGCTGGAACTCGAATATGCCACGGGGCCCTACGGCCAGTACACCTATATGGCCCGCTTTGGCCCCGACGACAAGCTCATTTCCTACGAGCAAGTGCTCGACACGCCCGGCTTTGCCCGCGTCAAGGTAGGCGTATCGAAGCAGCAAGACGTGCTGCACCTGCTGGGCCGCCCAACGGAAAAATCCTATCTATCGATCCCGAAATTAGTCGTCTGGTCTTACCGCTACAAGGAATCGGGCGTGTGGGATTCCATGATGCACGTGCACTTCGACCGCGACGGCATCGTGCGCATGACGCTGAACGGCCCCGATCCGGACAAGGAAGAACGGCGGTTTTTATGGTGACGAGCGTCTTGCATCAACACTAGCGCCTATCCCAAATGCAAATTATGGGGTCAGTTCTTGCGGAATCGAAATGCGCCCCATTGGGCCGCATTCCCCCGACGGGTCTGACCCCGACCTACGGCTGCGGGTCGATACGCTCATCCTTCGCATGCAGCTTGTTCAGTGCCGCCAGGTAGGCCTTGGCCGAGGCGACGACGATATCCGAATCAAAGCCCACGCCGTTGACGATGCGCCCGTCACGCGACAGGCGCATCGTCACTTCGCCCTGCGACTGCGTGCCCGTGCTGATCGCATTGACGGAGAACAAGACCAGCTCCGCCCCACTGGCAGCGGCGCTTTCGATGGCATTGACGGCGGCATCGACGGGACCGTCGCCCTGTCCTTCACAACGCAATTGTTTGCCACCGACGAGAAACTCCACGCGCGCATGGGGCACGGAGCCTGTCGTCGATTGCTGTGTCAGCGCAATGAAACGGTAGTGCTCACTGCCTTGCGACTGCTGCTCTTCGCTGACGAGGGCCATGATATCTTCGTCGAAAATCTCGGATTTGCGGTCGGCCAACTCCTTGAAGCGCAGGAAGGCCGCGTTCACTTCGGCCTCGGATTCGAGCGCGATGCCCAGTTCGTGCAGCCGCTGCTTGAAGGCATTGCGGCCCGACAGTTTTCCCAGCACGATCTTGTTGGCGGTCCAGCCCACGTCTTCGGCGCGCATGATTTCATACGTCTCGCGCGCTTTTAATATGCCATCCTGGTGGATGCCGGACGCGTGCGCAAAGGCATTCGCCCCCACCACCGCCTTGTTCGGCTGGACGGCAAAACCTGTAATCTGCGACACCATTTTCGAGGCTGCCACGATCTGCGTCGTATCTATGCCTACCGTCAAATTGTAATAATCGGCCCGCGTGCGCAGCGCCATCACCACTTCTTCCAGCGCCGTGTTGCCGGCGCGCTCACCGAGGCCATTGATCGTGCATTCGATCTGCCGCGCGCCGCCTATCATGACGCCGGCCAGCGAATTGGCCACAGCCAGGCCGAGGTCGTTATGACAATGAACAGACCAGATGGCTTGATCGGAATTCGGTATGCGTTCGCGCAAGCGCTTGATGGTATTGCCGAAGATTTCAGGCACGGCGTAACCGACCGTGTCGGGGAAATTGATGGTGGTGGCGCCCTCGGCGATCACCGCTTCGAGCACGCGGCACAAAAAATCCTCGTCGGAGCGGCTGCCGTCTTCGGGGCTAAATTCAATGTCATCGGTGAACTGGCGCGCGTAGCGCACGGCATTGCGCGCCTGCAGCAAGACTTCTTCGGGCGTCATGCGCAGCTTCATCTGCATGTGCAGCGGCGAAGTGGCGATAAAGGTGTGTATGCGCTTGCGCTCGGCTGGTGCCAGCGCTTCGGCGGCGCGGGCGATGTCGCGCTCATTGGCGCGCGACAGCGAGCAGATGGTGGACTCGCGCACGGCGCCGGCAATCGCCCGTATCGACTCAAAATCGCCCTGCGAAGCAGCGGCGAAGCCCGCTTCGATCACGTCGACCTTCATGCGCTCGAGCTGCTTGGCGATGCGCAACTTTTCTTCGCGCGTCATGGAAGCGCCCGGCGATTGCTCGCCGTCGCGCAAGGTGGTGTCAAAAATGATGAGTCGATTGCTGGTGCTCATGGCTGCTCCTGGCTGACTGAAGACTGGCGACGCTACCGACTCAGCGCATCAATGCTCTGGCTCGGTCTGGATGATGCTGACGGGCTTGCCCTTCGCCATGCGCCAGAAAAACACGGCGTAACCGGACAGGCCATAGGCGATGAAAATCGGGAACAGCACTTTCGGCGGGTCGATGGAAATAAGCGCAAAGAACAGTGCCAGCAAAAATACTACGATAAAGGGCACGGACTTGCGGAAATTGACATCCTTAAAACTGTAGAACGGCACATTCGTGACCATAGTCAGGCCAGAGAACAGGGCGATCGCCCACGATACCCAGGCCAGCTGGTTGCCAGCAAACTCCAAGTCGTTCATCAGCAAGATGAAGCCCGCCACCATGGCCGCAGCCGCCGGGCTGGGCAAGCCCTGGAAGAAGCGCTTGTCGACTACGGCGATGTTGGTATTAAAGCGCGCCAGGCGCAGGGCTGCACCGGCGCAATACACGAAGGCGGCCAGCCAGCCCAGCTTACCCATGCCGCGCAGCGACCATTCATAGATCACCAGCGCCGGCGCGGCGCCAAAGGACACCATGTCGGACAGGCTGTCGTACTGGGCGCCAAATTCGCTCTGCGTATTGGTCAGGCGCGCGATGCGACCGTCGAGGCCGTCAAGGACCATGGCGATGAAGATGGCCCAGGCCGCATGTTCAAATTTCTGGTTCATGGCCATGACGATGGCGTAGAAGCCGCAAAACAAGGCTGCCGTCGTGAAGGCATTGGGCAACAGATAAATGCCGCGGCGGCGCAAGGTTTTCTTGCCAGTGCCGTCGCTCACCGGCTGGCGCACGAATTTGCTGAAGCGGGAAGCTTTGGAGACTGCGGGAGTGCCGTTCTTGCCTCTACGACGGGGGAAGTTTGCCATGTTGTTCCATATCTTGTGTACTGCGGGGATTCTGTGCCAGATGGCAGGCGCATTCGTCTTGCGGCATGCGCCTGCCGATGTTGCCATTATAGAGGAGCCGCCGCCAAAGAAAAGCGCGGCGGCGTCAAGCTGACAATATTGACCCCGATTCAAGCTCTATTTGAAGCGTATCTTCGCCACCAGACCCATGTTCAGCGTTGTTTCGCCGGCCTCGAAGCTCGGCTCGGCCACCTGCTTGCCGGCATGAGCGCCGGCGTCGGCACGCATGGCGCGTGCAGCGGCCAGATTGGGGCGCTGCGCATAGTGGCCGGAGCCTTCGAAATCGATGCTGTCGATCACTGCCTCACTGACATTGCGGCCCATGGCGGCAGCGATGGCGGCCACGCGCTCATTGAGGTTCTTGTAGGCGGCGGCGATGCGCTGCTCGTCGAGCTTGCCGATGGTGGCCGGTGCCAAGCCAAAATGCAAACGGTTCAGGCTTAGCACGCCCTGCGCTGCGGCAACCGTTTTCGGCAAGGCTGCCAAATTGGTGGTCGTCACCTGCAGGTACTGGCCCACTCTCCAGCCCGCGGGTACGCGCGGCTTGGCGACGCTGCCGGGCGGCAAGGGCGCCGCCTCCGGATACACGGCATACGTGTAGTAGCCCTGGGTTTTCAGTACGGCTTGCGGATCGGCCTTCTTGACGAGGGCCGCGCCATCGTTCATCTTTTGATTCACGCGCGAGGCAGCGGCGGCCTTGTCCTGGTCCCGCTCTTCGATGGCCAGGGTGATGCTCGCCTGGTCGTTCGCATGCACCACTTCGCCGTTCGCGGGCACCACCACGAGGCTGCCCGTGGTGACCAAGGTCTGGGCGTGCGCGCTCAGGGCAAGGCAGCAAGCAGCGGCGGCCAGCATCGCTTTCATGAAGCTCATGGAGTTCTCCTGAAAAATGATGGGGTGAAAACGCGCATGGGGCCAACAGCCCCATGCGCGCTTTAAAACAGGCTAATGCAAAAACCTCTCCACGCTGGCGCGCTTACTTGAACTTGACCTTGCCAACGACACGCATGTCGAGCGTGGTTTCGCCCGGCTCGAAGCTCGGTTCGGCAACGACGCTGTCTTCGGCCATCTTGGCGCCGCGCATCATCATCGGTGCGGCGGCAGCACGGCTTTCATTGGCGTAGTTGCCAGAACCTTCAAAGTCAACCGTATCGAGTACGGCATCGGAAACGTTGCGGCCCATGGCCTTGGCGATGGCGGCCACGCGCTCATTGAGGTTTTTATAGGTAGCGGCGATGCGCTGGTCATCGAGCAGGCGGATGGTTTCCGGCTTCAAGCCGAAATTCAAGCCATTCAAGGTCAACACGCCTTGCGCCGCCGAGATGGTTTTCGGCAAGGTCGCCAGATTGGCCGTCGTCATTTCCAGATACTGGCCGACTCGCCAAGCCGTTGGCTGGCGGGGTTTGGCGACAGCGCCGGCTGGCAATGGACGCTCTTCCGGGTACACGGGATAGGTGTAGTAGCCATACGATTTCAGCGCCGCCGACGCGTCGGCCTGCTTGACGATGGCAATACCCTTGTTCATCTTCTGGTTGACGCGCGACGCGGCGGCAGCCTTGTCCTTATCCTGCTCTTCGATGGCCAGGGTGGCAACGACCTGGTCATTGGCATGCTTGACTTCGCCAAATGCGGGGACCACTACCAGGGTGCCGCTGGTGGGCAGGGATTGTGCTTGTGCGCTCAGGGCAGCGCTGGCTGCGGCGGCAACAAGGACGATTTTCATCACGCTCATGGAACTCCTCGGTGGTTAATGGATGACTGACTGAGTGACTGACAAGAAGGAATGCGGCAGTGCACTGTGCTCAGCTGCACGCCGCATTCGCTTGAAAAACTTGTCAAACTGTGTAGATTCTAACGCCTCACGCATTCCTGTGGCGCAAATTAACAAATCGTCACAAAACGCGCCTGCCAGTCACATCTGCTCACATTTCAATACGCTGTTATTCAAAACAACGTTGTGCTCAATGACCGGCCACCGCGCCGCCACTGCGCCGGCCCGGCTTGAAACTGTAGCGGTGTGCGCGCCAGGCGATGGCCAGCGCCGCCAGTAGCAAGGCCAGCATGGCCCACGGGAACGAGGCGACACCATAGCCATCAAGCAACATACCGCCGGCCAGGCCGCCGCCCGCGATGGCCACGTTCCAGATGGTTGCCACCATCGCCTGTGCCACATCCATGCCCTCGCCAGCGGCATCGGCCGACGCGGTCTGCAGCAAAGTCCCGGCGCCGCCGAAGGTGACGCCCCAGATGGCCATGCTGCCATAGATGACGGCCGGCGCATCCATCGCCAGGCCCAGTAACACCACCAGCAGGGCAAAAGCGGCGATGCAGCCCAGCACAAGCGGGCGCAGCCAGCGGTCTATGAGCCGGCTGACCAACCAGATGCCGGCCAGCGAGCCCACGCCATACACGAGCAGCACCAGGTCGACGCGGGGGCGCAAGCCCGAGGGCGCCAGGAAGGGTGCGATATACGTATATAAAATATTGTGCGCCAGCATCCAGGCGACGATCACCGCCAAGATCGGCCGCACGCCTGGCGTCATGAACACCTGGCGTATCGACAGGCGTTCGCCATTCTTTTGACCCGGATAATCGGGCACGGCCAGCAAGACCCACGCGACCAGCACCACGGCCAGGCCGGACATGATGCCAAAGATGCTGCGCCAGCCCAGCACACCGCCCATCAAGGTACCCAGCGGCACGCCCAGCGACAGGGCCAGTGGCGTGCCGATCATGGCAATCGCCATCGCCCTGCCCTGCTGCTCGACACGCACCATGCGGCGCGCATAGCCGGCCATCAAGCCCCAGGCCAGCCCGGCAGCCATGCCCGTCACGAAGCGCGAGATCAGGGCGACCATGTAGTTGGGCGAGAGGGCTGTCGCCGTATTGAAAATCAAGAAACCTATGATGGCCAGCAACAATACATTGCGTCGGCGCCAAGTGCTGGTGAGCGCCGTCAAGGGTATGGCCGTCAGGATGGAGCCGATGGCGTACACGGTGACGAGCTGGCCCGTCATGACTTCGGAAATACCGAGGCTCTGGGCGATCTGCGGCAACAAGCCCGCTGGCAAGGTTTCCGACAGGAGGGCAAGAAACGCCGTCATGGCCAGGGCCAGCAAGGCCAGGATAGGAATGGAAGAATCAACAGCAGCCTGCGAGGGCGCCGTAGCGGTGATACGGTCAGTCATGAGGGTCCTTCAGCTTGCGCAAGCGGCTAAGAAACGAGCGCCTGGCACAGTACGATAGCGATGGTGCGCGTTGCGGTCGGCAGATACCGAAACAGATGCAGTCCAGAGGAAACTGCAAAGGAAGCTTGGAATTATATAGGAGGGAAGTGAAAAACGTGTGCACGAGAGAAAGCCCAGCTTAGCTGCCGGACCTGACTCGCATGTACCGCGCCGACAGCCATGGCCGGCATGCGGACTCAGGCATCGTTCGCCGCATTTAAGCTACGGAAATAGGTATTGACGTTGGGACGAAACAGAAAGAATGCAAGAACGGCAAACGCCGCCAAGCCTGGCAGCAACGCCACTTTGTCCGCTGCGGTGGCCAAACCGATGCCGCCAGCGGCCAGATTCCAGCCCACATACAGCAACCGGCCCCAGTTGCATCGCTTGAGCATGGCAACCGCTGCCACCAGATTGACGATCATGCCGCACAGCGTCGTGTAGTGCAGCGCTGTCGCTAACGCACCCTGCGCCAGCAATTCAAGCGCCGCAAGCACGCAAGCCCACAACATAAGGAAGGTAATGACACCAAGGGAAATGGGACGGCGACGCAAGACATTGACGACATTCACGCTACTGACCTTAAAAACATTATGGGAGGCAATAATAACAAAAAATATGTCAATACCCGCAGATGCCGCCATGATGGACTCAAACGCAAAAAAGCCGGCTTGCGCCGGCTTTATCGGAACAATGATGACTGCTTAGTTCTTCGACTGGTCGACCATCTTGTTCTTGGCGATCCAAGGCATCATGGCGCGCAGTTTCGCGCCCACTTCTTCGATCGGGTGCTCGGACGTCAGGCGGCGGCGCGAGATCAAGGTCGGTGCGCCGGCCTTGTTTTCCAGGATGAAGCTCTTCGCATACTCGCCCGTTTGAATGTCTTTCAGGCATTGACGCATCGCATCCTTGGTAGCCGAGGTCACGACTTTAGGACCGGTCACGTATTCGCCGTATTCGGCGTTGTTCGAGATCGAGTAATTCATGTTGGCGATGCCGCCTTCATAGATCAGGTCGACGATCAGCTTCAATTCGTGCAAGCACTCGAAGTACGCCATTTCAGGCGCGTAGCCCGCTTCCGTCAGGGTTTCAAAGCCCGCCTTGATCAGTTCCACGGCGCCGCCGCACAGCACTGCTTGCTCGCCGAACAAATCGGTTTCGGTTTCTTCACGGAAATTCGTTTCGATGATACCGGCACGGCCGCCGCCGTTGGCCGAGGCGTAGGACAGGGCGATGTCGCGCGCGATGCCCGATTTATCCTGGTACACGGCGATCAGGTGGGGCACGCCGCCACCCTGGGTGTAGGTAGCGCGCACAGTGTGGCCCGGGGCTTTCGGCGCGACCATGATGACATCGAGGTCGGCGCGTGGCACGACTTGACCGTAATGCACGTTGAAGCCGTGGGCGAAGGCCAGGACGGCGCCTTGCTTGGCGAACGGCGCAATGTTTTCGTTGTAGACCTGGGCGATGTTTTCATCTGGCAGCAAGATCATGATGACGTCGGCCGCTTTCACGGCGTCGTTGACTTCCGCCACTTTCAAGCCAGCTTGCTCAACCTTGGTCCACGAAGCGCCGCCCTTGCGCAGGCCGACGGTGACGTTGACGCCCGAATCGTTGAGGTTTTGTGCGTGCGCGTGGCCTTGCGAACCGTAGCCGATGATGGCGACGTTCTTGCCTTTGATCAAGGAGATGTCAGCGTCTTTGTCGTAAAAAACTTTCATGGTATTTCCTATCATTTGATGATGCGTTGTTATTTTAAAAGCGGCGCCAGGGCCGCGTAGTGCTGCTATGTACTTTTAGACTTTGAGGATGCGTTCGCCGCGGCCAATGCCGGAACCACCGGTGCGGACGGTTTCCAGGATGGCGGCGCGGTCGATCGAATCGATGAACGCGTCCAATTTGACCTTGTTGCCAGTCAGTTCGATCGTGTATGTCTTTTCGGTGACATCAATGATGCGGCCACGGAAGATATCGGCGGTGCGCTTCATTTCCTCGCGCTCCTTGCCCACGGCACGCACCTTGATCAGCATCAACTCGCGTTCGATATGCTGGCCTTCGGTCAGGTCGACCACCTTGACTACCTCGATCAGGCGGTTCAAGTGCTTGGTGATCTGCTCGATGATGTCGTCCGAGCCGCTGGTGACGATGGTCATGCGCGACAAGGTCGAGTCTTCCGTCGGCGCCACCGTCAAGGTTTCGATGTTGTAGCCGCGCGCCGAGAACAGGCCCACCACGCGCGACAGGGCGCCCGCTTCATTTTCCAGCAAAACAGAAATAATATGGCGCATGATTACAGATCCTCCGAGCCAAGCATCATTTCGGACAGGCCCTTGCCGGCTTTCACCATCGGCCATACGTTTTCGGACTGGTCAGTAATGAAGTTCATGAATACCAGCCTGTCTTTCATGCCAAACGCTTCCTTCAGGGCGCCGTCAACGTCGCCCGGTTTTTCAATTTTCATGCCCACGTGACCATAGGCTTCAGCCAGCCTTTCGAAGTCGGGCAGCGAATCCATGTAGGACTCGGAATAGCGCGAACCGTAGTCGATTTCCTGCCACTGGCGCACCATGCCGAGGAAACGGTTGTTGAGCATGATGATCTTCGGCGTCAGGTGGTACTGCTTGCACGTGGCCAGTTCCTGGATGCACATCTGGATCGAGCCTTCGCCGGTAATGCAGGCGACGGTGGCGTCCGGATTGGCCATCTGCACGCCCATGGCGTACGGCAAGCCGACACCCATGGTGCCCAAGCCACCGGAATTGATCCAGCGACGCGGCTTGTCGAAGCCATAATATTGCGCCGCCCACATCTGGTGCTGGCCCACGTCGGAGGTAATGAAGGCGTCCCCCTTGGTGATCTGGAAAACTTTTTCCACCACTGATTGTGGCTTGATGACCAGGTCGGAGCTCGGGTATTTCAAGCATTCGCGGCCACGCCATTCGGTGATCTGCTTCCACCAGTTACTCAGTGCATTGACGTTCGGCTTGGCTTCGGCCGCGTCGAGCTGTGCCAGGAATTCGATCAGCACATCCTTGACGTTGCCGACGATGGGGATATCGACCTTGACGCGCTTGGAAATCGACGATGGATCGATGTCCACGTGGATGATCTTGCGCGGATTCGAGGCGAAATGTTTCGGGTTGCCAATCACGCGGTCATCGAAGCGGGCGCCGATGGCGATCAGGACGTCACAGTTCTGCATCGCCATGTTCGCTTCGTAGGTGCCGTGCATGCCGAGCATGCCGACATACTGATCGCTCGATGCGCGGTAGCCGCCCAGACCCATCAAGGTGTTGGTGCACGGGAAACCCAGGCGATCGACCAGCTTGTTAAGCTCGGGAGAAGCATTCGCCAGGATCACGCCGCCACCCGCATAGATCATCGGGCGTTCGGCTTGCAGCAACAGCTGCACGGCCTTGCGGATCTGGCCCGAGTGACCCTTGTCGACGGGACGGTAAGAACGCATTTCGACTTCCTTCGGATACTCGAAATGGCATTTATGCATGCTGATATCCTTGGGGATATCGACCAGCACGGGTCCCGGACGCCCGGTGCGGGCGATGAAAAAGGCTTTCTTGATCGTTTCCGCCAAGTCCTTGACATCCTTGACGAGGAAGTTGTGCTTGACCACGGGACGCGTGATGCCGACCGTGTCGCATTCCTGGAACGCATCCTGGCCGATGGCGTAGCTCGGCACCTGGCCGGAGATCACGACCATGGGAATCGAGTCCATATAGGCGGTCGACAGGCCTGTGACGGCATTCGTGACGCCCGGACCGGACGTGACGAGGGCGACACCGACTTTGTTCGAGCTGCGCGAATAGGCATCGGCGGCGTGAATCGCGGCCTGCTCGTGGCGTACCAGAATATGCTGAAATTTATTTTGCTGGAAGATGGCGTCGTAGATGTACAGTACGGCTCCGCCCGGGTATCCAAAGACGTGCTCGACGCCCTCTTCAGCCAGACAGCGCACGACAATTTCTGCGCCGGTGATCGGTCCTGCTGGTGCTTCGGTATTCATGAAACATTCCTTTCAAGGTCCATTGGAGATTGATCGGATGTTCTTTCCTGACGAAGTACGCCTAACGCGACAGTGCTCCTGCTTCCCTTTTCATGCGGTCACGCCATCTCTTTGGGCACCCATAGATACCTTACAAAACAACGCTTAACGCAACTCGTTTGGCCGGAGCTTCTGTGGCGCCTGTGCGAACCGCTCGCGCTTGTGGCGCGGGTTAGAACAAACTGCCTACAAATGAAAGCGCGTCTTGTCGCGGATGGCCTTGTGTGCCGGTCGCGACTTGACCATAGGGCTTTGGGGTGTTCAAAGCGTCCCATACGGTATCGCGTTGCACCATGATGGTCAAGGAAAATGTCAGTGCCGCTGCATTTTTGCTGACGCGACGTGCAAAAACCCTGCGGTAACGCACATTTTTTGCTAGCATGCACGGGGGTTGCAAAAAGCATACCCACACCAATTCGCCCACCGCACCCGCAGCCGCTAAGATCCCCACACCGCATGGCAACAGACAAAGAATTATCCGACTTTCTAGAAAATGTCGAGCGGCGCGCTTTCAAGCAGGCCGCCTACGCGGTCCGCAAGGAAGAATCGGCACTCGACATCGTGCAAGATGCCATGATCAAGCTGGCCGAGAAATACGGCGACAAGCCGGCCGCCGAGCTGCCGATGCTATTTCAGCGCATCTTGCAAAACACCATCCTTGATTATTTCCGCCGAGAAAAAGTACGCAACACCTGGGTCAGCCTGTTTTCCGGCATGAAGTCCTCGGGCGACGAGCATGAAGATTTTGATATACTTGACACTTATGAATCAGAACAAGGCTCGAGTGCCGCCGAATCGTCGGCCGACCAGGTCGAACGCGCGCAAATCCTTGATTTGATTGATATTGAAGTACAAAAACTGCCGCCACGTCAACGCGAAGCCTTCCTCATGCGTTACTGGCAGGATATGGATGTGGCTGAAACAGCGGAAGCGATGGGTTGCTCCGAAGGTAGCGTGAAAACACATTGCTCTAGAGCTACCCACACGCTCGCCGAATCGCTGAAAGCCAAGGGAATACAATTATGAACACCGACGATCTCAATTTCGCTTACAAAGTGCGCCACGCACTGAACGAAAAACTCGACGACCTGCCCGCCTCGGCCACCGATCGCCTGGCAGCAGCACGCAAGCTGGCCCTGGCGCGCAAGAAGGCTGACGCGCCTGCCGCCGTCGCCGTGCGCAAGGACGTCTTCGCCGGCATCGCCAGCCACCTGTTGGTCGAGCCACTATCGTGGCTGGGCCGCATGAGCGTCATCCTCCCCCTGCTGCTGCTGGTCGGCGGCCTGGTCGGGATCTACCAGTTTGAGCAAGAACAGCATATTGCCGAACTGGCAGAAATCGACGCCGCCGTGCTGTCGGACGAATTGCCGCTCTCAGCGTATATGGACCACGGCTTCAACGCCTACCTGACGAAACGCGAGCAATAAGCATGGCACGCTTGAGCGCACGCAAAAGCTGGCTGGCCGGCGGCATCGGCCTGGGCGCCTGCGCCCTGGCTGGCGCCGCATGGTTAGCTGTGCAGCAACATCGCCTGCCCGCCGCCCCTGCCACCACGGCGGCGCCCGTGCTTGCGCCGGCCCCGGCAGCGAAGCCCGGCGCGCCCAGCACGTCGGGCAAAGGCGGCACGCCGCCCAAGGGCAGCGAGAACCCTTCCTGGAACAAGCTGTCAATCGCGCAACAGGAAGCGCTGCAGCCGCTGGCGGGCGAATGGAACAAACTGGAAGCCTTGCGCAAGCAGAAATGGCTCGACATTGCCAAGCGTTTTGCCTCCATGTCCGCCGACGAGCAAACCCGCGTGCACGAACGCATGCGGGTATGGGTCAAGCTGACGCCGGAACAGCGCCGCCTGGTGCGCGAAAACTATGCGCGCACGAAAAAGATTGATCCTGGTCAAAAAACCGCGCAGTGGGAGCAATACCAGCAATTGCCGGAAGATCAAAAGAAAAAGCTGGCGACGGAACTGGTGCCGAAGAAGCCGCTGGAAAAAGTGCCGGCGATTAATTCCAACACCAGCAAACCGGCCGCGCCGCTGGCGCCCCTCACGCCGCCAGCGCCCGTCGTCGTCGCACCCGTCCTGCCGCCTGCGGCAGCCGCCGTGCCGGTAGCCGAGTCTGCCACAGCTGCAGCCTCGGCGCCCGTCACACCCCCTGCCACGCCCGCCCCATTGCCGACCAATGCCAAATAGCACGCCCGCCACCAGCATCACGTCCCACCCCACGATCAAGCGCCGCCTCATTTCCATGGTCTACGAGTCGCTGCTGGCCCTGGCCGTGCTGTTCTTGCCCTTCCTGCTGTTTGAACTGGCCGTGCAGGGCGCACATACGCCGTTGACTGAACACCTGCGCCAGTGCCTGGCCTTCCTTGTCATGGGTGCGTATTTCATCCATCAATGGAGCCGCGAAGGGCAAACCCTGGCCATGAAGACGTGGCGTTTGCAATTGGTGATGGCGGGCCACGCCCACGTCCCGCTGCGCGTCGCCACCTACCGCTACCTGCTGTCATGGATGTGGCTGCTGCCGGCCCTGCTAGTATCGTATGTATGCGATTTGCAGCACTGGACGGCCCTGGGCGCCATCGGCGTGGGCATCCTGGCCTGGTCTGCCACGGCATTGCTGACGGGCAATGGGCAATTTCTGCACGACAAGCTGGCAGGCACGCAGATGGTGCAATTACCGGCCCCCGCAAAGAAGTCGAAAAAAGTCGCCGCCTGAGTTTTCATGCGGCTTGACCTGCATCATTGAAGCGCCACGGGGGCTCTGCGATCATGCCGAGCATGAATCATACCTCCCCCCTCCCCCACACACACCTCGCCATCGACCGCGTGGAAGTGTGCAGCGAAGACGACGTCAAGCATCTCGTCCACACCTTTTATGCAGCCGTGCGCGACGACGCCATGCTGGGCCCCATCTTTGCCGCCGAGGTCAAGGATTGGAATGTCCATCTGGCAACATTGGTCGATTTCTGGTCAGGCTTGCTGCGCGGCACCATGCGCTATCACGGCAAGCCGCTGGCCCAGCACGCGCAAATGAAAAACCTGACTCCGTGCATGTTCCGCCGCTGGCTGACACTATTCTTCGCGACAACCGAGAGCATGGGCCAGCCGGCCCTGCAAGAGAAGGCCGACACCATCGCCTTGAATATTGCCGAACGGCTATGGAAAAGCTTTGCGGAAAGCCACACCATCGTGGCGCCGCAGCTTTAAAATCTTTCGTAACCCTGCAAGTAACGCCATTGCCCCACGGGCATGGCGCCCATCGGGATACGCCCGATGCGCAAGCGCTTCATGGCGACCACGTCCAGTCCCACCATCTTGCACATATGGGCGATCTGGCCCGGCTGCACGTTTTTCAGGGCGAAGCGCAAGCGCGTCTCGTTCTGCCAGCTGACCTTGATCGGCGGCAAAGGCTTGCCATTGAACGGCAAGCCGTGATTGAGCAGCGCCAGGCCGTTTTCCATGATGTTGCCGGCGACTTCCACGATGAATTCCTGCTCTACCGTTTTCGCCTCGTCAACCAGCTTGCGGGCGACGCGGAAATCTTGCGTAAATACCAGCAAGCCCGATGCCATGGTGTCGAGCGGATTGGTGATGCTCAGGCCGATCAGGTGGCGCTTGAGAAAGCGCGTGACGGCGCTGGGCAGCACGTTTTCTGGCGTGAACAACTGTTCCAGACGCAAACAGGCCAGCGCCGGCTTGCCTTCGCCACCGACGCCACCATTGATGCCGGCCGGCTTGTGCAGCAAGATCGTCACCGGTGGCATTTCTTCCAGGGTCGCATTCGGCAGCAGCACCACCACTTGATTGTCTGCCACGCGCGCGCCCGATTCTTCCACCGGTACGCCATCGACCGTGACCCAGCCGCCCTCGATATACAGCTCGGCCTCGCGGCGCGAACAGGGCACGTCTTCAGACAGGCGCTTGGCCAGGCGGACGGTGGGCATTTCGTGTGATGTGGTCATGGGGGATGCGCAAAAAGCAAAAGGAGGAGAGAGCCGGTATTGTAACCGACCCGCTCCTCCTCTCTTGTTGACGTTGTTGCTGATTGCCCGGTGCTTGTCGGATTACGCGCTGCCGCGCCAATCCGACCTACGTGGCTCATCCGGTAAGTTGGATTAGCGGAACGCGTAATCGAACAATCAGGCCTGCGCCTTGGCCAACTCCTCGGCAAAGAAACGGTGCCCCATCTCTTCCAGGCCCAGCGTCTGCAGTACTTCCTGCAGGCGCTCGGTCGGACGCTGGCGCGGCAAGTTTTTATAGCTGGCGATGATCAGTTCATTCTTCATCGAGTGTTCCCAGCCCACCAGTTCCGTCACGCTGACCTGGTAGCCGTGCGCTTCCAATTGCAGACAGCGCAGCACGTTGGTGATCTGGCTGCCGAACTCGCGCGTGTGCAGCGGGTGGCGCCACAATTCCGTCAAGGCACTCTTGCCCAGGCTCTTGCCTTTGTTCTTCTTCAGGACGGAAGCCACTTCGGCCTGGCAACACGGTACCAGCACCATGAATTTCGCCTTCTTCTTCAGGGCGAAGTGGATCGCGTCATCGGTAGCCGTGTTGCACGCATGCAAGGCCGTGACGATGTCGATCTGTTGCGGCAGCAAGTTTGATTGCGTCGATTCGGCCACGGACAGCGGTAAAAACGACATGCCGGGGAACTTGAATTTCTTCGCCAGCTCTTGCGAGCGCTGCACCAGTTCTTCGCGCGTCTCGATGCCGTAGATGTGCGAACCGTCGTTGCCGTTTTTGAAGAACAGGTCGTACAGGATGAAGCCCAGGTAGGACTTGCCGGCGCCATGGTCGACCAAGGAGACGCCGGGGTGGTCGAGCTGCACTTCGCGCAGCAGCGGCTCGATGAACTGCGTCAGGTGGTACACCTGCTTGAGCTTGCGGCGACTGTCCTGGTTCATCTTGCCGTCGCGCGTCAGGATATGCAATTCCTGCAACAAGGCGACCGACTGGCCATCCTTGATCTCGGGCATGTTGCTGGCGGCCGTGATGATGTCTTTCGGCACGGCGGCGGCGGTGGCGGCGGCTGCCGCGCCCTTAGCGCGCTTCATCGATCCACGCCATCTGCAGCGCTTCGAGCACTTTTTCGCCGCCGCGCGTATGGTCATCGTCGAAGCCATCCAGTGCCACCACCCAGTTATGCAAGTCGGTGAAACGCACGCTCAGGGGATCGACGTCCGGATGCGCCTCGTACAGCGCTTCGGCGATCGCATGAATATCGGACCATTTCATGTTAGTGACTGCCTTCGCTGACCTGGTTGATCGTGTATTTCGGAATTTCGACGACGAGATCGGTCTCGGCGACGATGGACTGGCACGACAGGCGCGATTGGGGTTCCAGGCCCCAAGCCTTGTCGAGCATATCTTCTTCCAGTTCCGTCGCTTCGTTCAAGGAGGCGATGCCTTCACGCACCAGCACATGGCAGGTAGTGCAGGCGCACGATTTTTCGCAGGCGTGCTCGATGTCGATGTCGTTTTCCAGCAGGATGTCGCAGATGGACTTGCCGGCAGGAGCTTCGATGACGGCGCCGTCGGGGCAAAGCTTGGCGTGCGGCAGAATGACGATTTGGGGCATATTACCTCTACAATTTCAATGATTCGGAGCGCGGCCGCAGCAAGTGCACACGGCGCGCATGTCAATTAGTGCTAAACGACCTGGTCCAGCGATTTGCCCTTCAGGGCAGTGCGCACGCTGCGATCCATGCGGCGCGAGGCGAAATCCTCGGTGCCGTCGGCCAGCGCTTCGATCGCCAGCTTCAAGGCTTGATGGTCGATGGCGCCGTCTTGCGATTGCGCAATGGCGTCGCGCACCTTGTGCATCAAGCCATCTACCAGCGCGCGTTCCGCATCATCGAGCAAGCCGCCGTCTTCGTCCAGGGCCGACTGCGTCGCCAGCAAAATGCGTTCCGCTTCTACCTGCTCTTCGCGCAACGCGCGCGCCAGCATGTCGCCGTCGGCCGAGGTGTAGGAATCTTGCAGCATGCGGGCGATATCGTCGTCGCCCAGGCCATAGGCGGGCTTGACGCTGATCGACGCTTCCACGCCCGAGCGCAATTCGCGCGCCGAGACCGACAGCAAGCCATCGGCATCGACCTGGTAGGTGATGCGGATGCGCGCGGCGCCCGCCACCATCGGCGGAATGCCGCGCAATTCAAAGCGCGCCAGCGAACGGCAGTCGCTCACCAGTTCGCGCTCGCCCTGCAGCACGTGCACGGCCAGCGCTGTCTGGCCATCTTTAAAGGTCGTAAATTCCTGCGCGCGCGCACACGGGATCGTCGAATTGCGCGGGATGATCTTTTCTACCAGGCCGCCCATGGTTTCGATACCCAAGGAGAGCGGGATCACGTCCAGCAGCAGCCAGTCGTCGCCGGCGGCGCGGTTACCCGCCAGCAAGTTCGCCTGGATGGCAGCGCCCAGCGCCACCACTTTGTCCGGGTCGATATTGGCGTGCGGCGTCGTGTGAAAAAATTCGCTCACTGCGCGCTGCACGTGCGGCATGCGCGTCGCGCCGCCGACCATGACCACGCCATCGACGTCGTCCGCATCCACACTCGCGTCGCGCAAGGCTTTCTTGACGGCGTTCATGGTCTTGCCCACCAGGTGCTGCGTCATGGCGGCAAACTCCGTGGCCGTGATGCGCAGGTGGATCTCTTCACCCGAATTGAGGGCCGCATCGATCATCGTTTCGGCTTTGGTCGACAGCGTTTCCTTGATTTCGCGCGCTTTCACCATCAGGATCGCCGTGTCCTCGTCCGACAGGGGCGCCAGCTTGGCGTGCTCGCTGATCCAGCAAAACAGGCGGCGGTCGAAATCGTCGCCACCCAGGGCCGAGTCGCCGCCCGTGGACAAGACTTCAAAGACGCCCTTGCTCAGTTTCAGGATCGAGATGTCGAAGGTACCGCCACCGAGGTCATACACGGCGTACACGCCTTCGGAGGCGTTGTCGAGTCCATACGCAATGGCGGCGGCCGTCGGCTCGCTCAAGAGGCGCAAGACATTGATGCCGGCCAACTGCGCCGCATCTTTCGTCGCCTGGCGCTGCGCATCGTCGAAATACGCTGGCACGGTAATCACCGCGCCCACCAGGTCATCGCCCAGCGAGTCTTCCGCGCGCTGACGCAGGGTGGCAAGGATTTGCGCCGACACTTCCACGGGGCTTTTCACGCCGGCCACGGTTTTCAGCTGCACCATGCCAGGCGTGTCCTGGAAATCATAGGGCAGGTTTTCCGCGTAGGCGATATCGGCCAGACCACGGCCCATGAAGCGCTTCACGGAAACGATGGTGTTCTTCGGATCGGTGGTTTGCGCGGACAAGGCCTTGTAGCCGATGTTCGCATGGCCGTTCGGCAAGTAGCGCACGACGGAAGGCAACAAGGACCGTCCGTCTTCATCGTTGAGCACCTCGGGAATGCTGTTGCGCACGGTGGCGACCAGGGAATTGGTGGTACCCAGATCGATGCCGACGGCCAGGCGGTGCTGGTGCGGCGCGGTCGACATGCCTGGTTCGGAAATTTGCAGAAGTGCCATTGTATTCGTGCCTCGATTAATTTTTTGCGTGATGCAGCTGATGCCTGTCGTGCATTATATAAGACGCGCGCCAGGCTGGCGCTTGGTCCGTGGGTCAAGCGATGGCCATTCAGGCTTCCATGGCTTCGTATGCAAAACGCACTTCCTCGCCGAATTTATCGAGGAACATCAGGGCGCGCACGCTTTGCGCGGCATTCGCATAGTCGTATGCGTCAAGCTGGGCCGCCACCTGCTCCAGCAGGGCCTTGCGCTCGCCACGCAGCTGGCGGTCCAAGACGTCGAGCGCGTCGGCATCCTTGCCGGCCCGGGCCTCGCCCAGTTCCTCGCGCCACTCCATCTGCTGCATCAGGAAGCTGAGCGGCATGGCCGTGTTCGATTCCGTCTGTAAATCGACACCATGGAGTTCGCACAGGTATTGCGCGCGCTTTTGCGGGCTCTTCAGGGTCTGGTAGGCTTCATTGGCGCGCGTGGCCCATTGCATCGCCACGCGCTTTTCAGCGCTGCTGGCGTTGATGAAGCGGTCCGGATGGACCTTGCCCTGCACGTCGCGGTAGGCCGCGTCGAGCGCACTCATGTCGAGCCCGAAGTGCGCCGGCAACTGGAATAGTTCGAAGTGATTTTGCATAATTGTCGGTGGTCGCTGTACCGCAATCGATAGGTACAGCGCACCGACCGGGGTCTTGCCAGCTGTTTAAATCCTGAAGGACTCGCCGCAGCCGCAGGCGTCTTTTTCATTCGGATTGTGGAACTTGAAGCCTTCGTTCAAGCCTTCGCGCGCGAAATCGAGTTCCGTGCCATCGATGTAAGGCAGGCTTTTCGGGTCGACGAAGACCTTCACGCCATGCGATTCGAAGACGCTGTCTTCGGCCGCTACTTCATCGACATATTCGAGCTTGTAAGCGAGGCCCGAGCAGCCCGTGGTGCGCACGCCAAAGCGCAGGCCCATGCCCTTGCCGCGCCGTTCGATATAACGGTTGATATGTTTCGCCGCTTTTTCGGTCAGTGTGATCATGTAATTCTCCGCAACGACCCCGGCCTTGCGGCTGGGGCGGGCTGCCAACGTTTAAGCGGCTACTGGATGGCGGGTCTGGTAGTCCAGAACAGCTGCCTTGATGGCGTCTTCGGCCAGGATGGAGCAGTGGATCTTGACTGGCGGCAGGGCCAGTTCTTCAGCGATCTGCGTATTCTTGATGGCCAGCGCCTGGTCCAGCGTCTTGCCCTTGACCCATTCGGTCACCAGCGAGCTCGACGCGATGGCCGAACCGCAGCCATAGGTCTTGAATTTCGCGTCTTCGATCAGGCCATCGGCGCCGACCTTGATCTGCAGTTTCATCACGTCGCCGCAGGCGGGCGCGCCCACCATGCCAGTGCCGATGGTGTCATCACCCTTGTCGAAAGCGCCCACGTTGCGTGGGTTTTCGTAGTGATCGAGTACTTTGTCCGAGTAAGCCATTTTGATGCTCCTTTAATATTCTTGCCGGCCCCTTGAGGGACCGGGATTAATAAGTGCCTGAAAACCGTCGCGAGCCGAAGTGGCTTGTGGCCGAGAAGCGCAACTGTGCTTGAGCACAGCAGGCATCGCAGGCCGTACATCGCGACGCGCAGCAGCTTAGTCAGGTACTTTTAGTGTGCCGCCCATTGGATCGAATTGATGTCGATCCCATCCTTGAACATGTCCCACAGGGGCGACAGCTCACGCAGTTTGTGTACTTTCGTTTTCAGCAAGTTCACGGCGAAGTCGATATCGGCCTCGGTCGAGAAGCGGCCGATGGTAAAGCGGATCGAGCTGTGCGCCAGTTCGTCGCTGCGGCCCAGGGCGCGCAGCACGTAAGACGGTTCCAGGCTGGCCGAGGTGCAGGCCGAACCGGACGACACGGCGATATCCTTGATCGCCATGATCAGCGACTCGCCTTCGACGTAGTTGAAGCTGACGTTCAGGTTGTGCGGCACGCGCTGCTCCATGTCGCCGTTGATGTAGACTTCTTCGATCTCTTGCAAGCCCTTGGCCAGGCGGTCGCGCAAGGCCTTGATGCGGCTAACTTCACTGTCCATTTCTTCCTTGGCGATGCGGAACGCTTCGCCCATGCCGACGATCTGGTGCGTAGGCAAGGTGCCCGAGCGCAGGCCGCGCTCATGGCCGCCGCCGTGCATCTGCGCTTCCAGGCGCACGCGCGGCTTGCGGCACACGTACAGGGCGCCCATGCCCTTCGGGCCGTAGGTTTTGTGCGCCGTGAAGGTCATCAGATCGACTTTGCTCTTTTGCAGGTCGATGGCGACCTTGCCCGTCGCTTGCGAAGCGTCGCAATGGAAGATGATGCCTTTCGAGCGGCAGAACGCACCGATCTCGTCGATCGGCTGGATCACGCCGATCTCGTTGTTCACCAGCATCACCGACACCATGGTGGTGTCCGGGCGCACGGCCGCAGCGAGCTGTTCAACGGTAATGAGACCGTTGTCCTGCGGCTCCAGATACGTTGCTTCGAAACCGATGCGTTCCAGTTCGCGCACCGCGTCGAGCACCGATTTATGCTCGGTCTTGACGGTGATGATGTGCTTGCCCTTGGTCTTGTAGAACTGCGCCGCGCCCTTGATGGCCAGGTTGTTGCTTTCTGTCGCGCCGGAAGTCCAGATGATTTCACGCGGATCGGCGTTCACCAGGGCAGCCACGTGGCCGCGTGCCTCTTCTACGGCTTTTTCAGCCGTCCAGCCATACATGTGGCTGCGCGATGCTGGATTGCCGAACTGCTCGCGCAGGTAGGGAATCATCTTGTCGGCGACGCGTGGATCAATCGGCGTCGTCGACGAGTAATCCATGTAGATCGGAAAATGCGGTGCGGTTTCAAAGTGCACTTGGCCTACGTTTTTTTCAGGGGCGTTCATCAATAACTCCAATGCAATCAGCAACTTAGTATTTTATAATGGTCAACCAATGGCGGCGTGGTTACGGTGTATTACCAACACGCTTTGATCGGCAATCTTTTGTCTCTGCTGGTCGACCAGGTCCTGCAGAGACACAGAATCCAGATAATCGACCATTTTTTCGTTGAGTGTGGACCACAATTCATGCGTCATGCAGCGCGCACCCGAGGCCGAGTCGGCACCGTGGCAATGTTCCTTGCCACCACACTGTGTGGCGTCGAGCGGTTCGTCGACGGCGATAATGATGTCGGCCACCGTCACCTTGTCGGCCCGCCGCGCCAGGCTGTAGCCGCCACCCGGGCCGCGAATCGACTCGACGATTTCATGCCGGCGCAGCTTGCCGAACAGCTGCTCCAGGTAGGACAGGGAAATCGACTGGCGCTGACTGATGCCAGACAAAGTGACCGGCCCCTTGCCCTGGCGCAGGGCAAGATCAATCATCGCTGTCACGGCAAAACGGCCTTTTGTAGTCAGACGCATACATCCTCGGCTCAACTGTTCAATAACTGGTTTAGAATCTTGCGGCTCATCAACTCTTCAAGGTCTGAGTAGTTGAATGATTTAGTCAAGTATAGCAAAATTCGGCGGGGTTTGTCAGAGCGCCCTCGATGACCACAGGGCTGGCAGGGGCATGATCGGCCGCGCCAGGCGCGGCGGCTTCAGGAAAGCAAGCGCGAGGAAATCACAGGCGCTCTCAGCACCCTTTATCAGCCCCTCAAGGCGGAGCGCACTTTCATCAGTTCAAAGCCCAGCAGGTTCAAGCCGTCCCAGCGCGCGGGGTCAGCGATGCGTGGATTGTCCGACGCCAGGCCCACGCCCCAGATGCGATCGACGGGACTGGCTTCGACGATGACGCGCTCGCCCGTACCAAGCAAAAACTTGCGCAGCGCGGCCTTTTGCGAAAATTTGGCAAAGTTGCCATCGAAGACGATGCCGGCGCGCGCCGCTTCCCACGCCTTGGCGTCGAAATTGCTCACTTCGCGCCCCAGCTTCTTCACTTCCGACGGCCGCTCGGCCGCCACGATGCGCGCCTGCACCGCCGTATCGCCAAACAGGGCCGCTTTTTGCGCCATCATGTAATGCTCGGCCGTCGCATAGGTCACGCCAGCTAAGCTGAACGGCGACGGAAACCACTGGCTGAAGCAACTTTTGTCGGGCACCTGCGGCTGCGCCGGTGTGTGCCCCCAGAAATACAGATAGTCGGGCACGCCACCGGCCGCTATCCACGCCTTCAATTCTTCCACGTTACTGATTTGCATATTCCCTGCACTTCCGCCAGAGCGGCGTCAATTCAATCTCAAGCACGCAATAGTTGCATCGGGCCAAACAAGGCCTGCATGTCACGATTGCCGATAAAAGACAGATTATACGGATGTTCTGCCGTCACCTGGGGCAGCAGCGCCGCCACCGGCAGGCGCTTGACGAGCTCGGCAATCTTGCCCCACAGCACCAATTGCGGCATGGGCGCGCCGCCCTGCTGCGCCAGCGCCGCCAGCACCACTTGCAGGAAGGGCAGCCAGCCGCGTGCATCCTGTACGGGCGGCACATGGGCACGGAACACCAACGCCGCATTGAGCAGCAAGAAACCCTGCCCCATCATCTTGTGCTGCAATTCAGGCAAGGTCTGGATGACGCCACAGCCCGGCAACTGCGCCGCCACCGCCACAGGCGCCATGGCCGCGCCAGACGTGTCACCGGCCTGCAACTGGCCGTCTGCCACCAGCAGCATCTTCATGAAGTTGCGCAAGGACGTGGCGCGGTTGACGGGCTTCGACAGGCCCGTCGCAGACCACAGGCTGCCGACGGCGCCATCCATGAAGCATACGCCGGTGGCGCTGGCGGCGCGCGGATACGGCCCCTCGCCCACCAACACGTAGCGCACCTGCGACAGCGGCAAGGCAAAGGCGGCGAACAGCCGGCCCTGCGTCGGCAGGTAATCATCGACGGCCAGCGCCGGCAAATAGGCGCTGTCGGCCGCCATCACCGCATGCAAGCCGCGCAGCAGGATGGGATGCCAGGAAGCATGCGCCAGGGACAGGGCATCGGTGATGCTGGCAGGAATGGTGGTAACGGTCATTGGGCGTGAAAGATTTGGGCAAACGCAAATTGTAGCGCACCGGCAAGCTGGCATCGCCGAAGCATCACTAGCCAAAACCCATTGCGCATAAGAAAGCCCCGGCCTGCATGCTGGCCGGGGCTTTTACCTGTTTGACGCAGATCCTTCCTATTCGGCGTCAGGCTGCTGCGCTGGATGGGCAGCAGCAAACGCAGGCAAGCTGGCGCAATGCGCATGGATGCGCGCAATGCGCGGGTAAGGCGTCAGGTCGATGGCGAAACGCTGCGCGTTGAACACTTGCGGCACCAGGCAGCAGTCGGCCAGCGTCGGGCCGTCGCCGTGGCAGAACAGGCCCACGGCGCCAGGATCGCTCTGCGCCAGCAGCGCTTCCACGGCCGCCAGCCCCTCGGCCATCCAGTGCCGGTACCACTGCTGCTTGATCTCGTCCGACAGGCCAAGCGTGTTTTTCAGGTATGTCAAGACGCGCAGATTCGTCAGCGGATGGGCGTCGCAGGCGATCGCCAGCGCCAGCGCGCGCACGCGCGCGCGTCCCAGCGCATCCACCGGCAGCAGCGGCACGCCAGGGCGCGTCTCGTCGAGATATTCAAGGATGGCCAGCGACTGCGTCAGGATGGCGCCATCGTCATCGAGCGCCGGCACCAGCGCCGACGGGTTGACGGCGCGGTAGGCTGGCAGCAGCTGCTGCCCGCCGCCCTGCAGCAGATGCACGGGGATGCTGGCGTAATCGATGCCCTTTATGTTTAAGGCAATACGCACGCGGTAGGCGGCCGAACTGCGGAAATAGGTGTACAGCTTCATGGCGCGCCCTCCCCTCAGGCGTGGCCGGCGCTGTTGCCGGCATACCGGGCCACGGTCTGCTCGATGCTGCCGAAAATGCTGGCGCCTGCGGCGTCGCGCATCTCGATGCGCAGCGTATCGCCGAACTTCAGGTACGCCGTCTTCGGCGCGCCGTGTTCGATGGTTTCATACATGCGCACTTCGGCCAGGCAGCAGTAACCCACCCCGCCGTTCTCGATGCTGGAGCCGAACAGGTTGCCCTGCTTGTTCGACACGGTACCGGAACCGATGATGCTGCCAGCGCCCAATTCGCGCGTCCTGGCCGCATGGGCGACGAGTTGCGCAAAATTGAAGGTCATGTCTTCGCCCGCATTCGGTTTGCCGAAGGGCTGGTCGTTCAGGTCCACCAGCAGCGGCAGGTGCAGCTTGCTGTCCGCCCAGTCGGCGCCGAGTTCGTCCGGCGTGACGGCGACGGGCGAAAACGCGCTGGCCGCCTTCGACTGGAAGAAACCGAAGCCCTTGGCCAGCTCGCCCGGGATCAGGTTGCGCAGCGAAACATCATTGACCAGCATCACCAGGCGTATCGATTTCGCGGCTTCGGCTAGGCTGGCGCCCATGGCCACGTCACCGGTGATGACCGCCACTTCCGCTTCCAGGTCGATGCCCCACTCTTCCGACAGGGCGAAGATCGGGTCGCGCGGACCGATAAAGCTGTCCGAGCCGCCCTGGTACATCAGCGGGTCCGTATAGAACGAGGCTGGCACTTCCGCATTGCGCGCCTTGCGCACCAGTTCGACGTGGTTGATGTAGGCGGACCCATCGGCCCACTGGTAGGCGCGCGGCAGCGGCGAGTGGCACTGACAGGCATCAAACGGCTGCGCGTCCGGTGCGTGGCCGGCATTCAGGTCGGCGTATGCCTGTTCCAGTTTCGGCACGACGGCGTCCCAGTTGTCGAGCGCAGCCTGCAAGGTGGGGGCGATGGCGGCCACGCGCTGGTACTGGCGCAGATCGCGGCTAACGAGGATCAGGGCGCCGTCGCGGCTGCCGTTTTTCAGAGTTGCGAATTTCATGGTGTTCCTTGTTTTGCTTAGTGTTCAGATGGTGTCAGGCGGCGTGCTCGACGTGCTGCGCTCACGCTTCAGCCGGCGCGTGCATCCAGGCGGCGTGCTTCGGTGCGCGGCGTGTCTGCGACCATTCTTCCAGCATTGCCCATTTGACGGCGTCCAGTTTTTCCATCATCTCGGGCGTGCCCACGTTGGCCGCCAGTTCCAGGCGGTGGCCGTTCGGGTCGAAGAAATATATCGACTGAAAGATAGCGTGATTGACGGGGCCCAGCACCTCGATGCCGGCAGCGACCAGGCGCTCCTTGGCAGCGAGCAGTTCGTCCATGCTGGCCACTTCCAGTGCCAGATGCTGCACCCAAGCCGGGGTATTGCGATCGCGGTCCATCGGCGGCTGCGTCGGCAGCTCAAAGAAGGCCAGCACATTGCCCTGGCCCGCGTCGAGGAAGACATGCATGTACGGGTCCGGCGCCTTGGTTGACGGCACCAGGTCTTCGGCGATGGCGAGAACGAAATTCATGTTCAAATGCTTGACGTACCACTCGACGGTTTTCTTCGCGTCGATGCAGCGGTAGGCGACGTGGTGGATTTGCTTAATCTTCATGCTCTATCTCCAATGGATGGCGCCTTGGGCGCGATGGCTGGCGTGTTGCTCCGCTTTTCACCATTAGAATCGAGTTACAGCTATCATACAAACAATTTTTAACCATTGATTTATCGGATTATCTTATGAGTCCCAGCCTGCGACAGATGCGCGCCTTCGTGGCCCTGGCCAAGACCGGCAGTTTTACTCTGGCCGCCGAATACCTGCATGTGACGCAATCAGCGCTGAGCGGCTTGATCAAAGAACTGGAAAACGTGCTCGGCGTGCGCGTGGTCGAGCGCAGTACACGCAAAACACAGCTATCCGAAATCGGCCGCGAACTATATCCGCTGTTTGAAAAGATGATCGAGGATCTCGATGGCGCCATGGCCGGCATCGCCCAGCGCAAGGCACTGAAAACAGGCCTGGTGCGCATCGCTGCGCCACAGATGATGGCATGTACCCTGCTGCCTGAAGTGATCGCCGCCTACCGCCAGGCACACCCGGAAGTGCAGTTGCGCCTGGTAGATTGCCCCGTGGAAAACGTATCGGCGCGCGTCTTCAGCGGCGAGGTCGATTTCGGCATCGGCCCCGAACGCGATCCAACAGCGGAAATCGTCGCGCAAGTGCTGTTCGAAATGTCCTTCGTGCTGGTCTTCCCCGAACGCCATCCCCTGCAGCAAAAAGAGCGCGTCACCTGGGCCGACGTGGGCGACTACCCATTCATCTCGCTGCAGGGCCAGTTCACGGAACGCTTGCTGCGCGACATGCACGGCAGCTTTCGCGACCTGTCGCTCAATGCCTACAATGAAGTCACGTTCATGACGACGGCGCTGGCCATGGTCAGCGCCAACCTCGGCATCACGGTGTGCCTGCCGTATGCAGAACCGATGGTCAAGCTATACCAGTTGCAGATGCGTGCCCTGCACGAGCCGGAACTGACGCGGCGCTTTTTCGTCTACACGAAGACGGGACGTTCGCTGTCGCCGGCGGCCGAAAGCTTCATGGCCTTTTTATTCCAGTTCGTCGAGACGCACGAGTGGAACGTGGGCGCGGCCCGCAACGCGCTGCCGGCGTGCGGCACCTTATAATGGCGTATCGCCCCTTTTGCGCCAGCACCATGACCCAGCCTGACCAGTACCACCTGTCGCCTATCGACGCCGCCACCATCGCCATCAACCAGCGCATGCACAGATTCGACGGGCGCGAGCAAGTCTGGCTGTTTGGCTATGGCTCGCTGATCTACAAAGCCGACTTTGCCTATCTTGAACGGCGCCCCGCCAGCATCGCCGGCTGGACGCGGCGCTTCTGGCAAGGCTCGCACGATCATCGGGGCACACCGATGGCCCCGGGCAGGGTCGCCACCATCGTGCCGCAGGCAGGCGCCATCTGCGACGGCATGGCCTATCTGATCACGCCCGAAGTTTTCGCCCACCTCGACCACCGCGAAAAGAATGGTTATTTGCGCCTGGCCAGCGAGATCAGCTTCGACGATGGCAGCAAGGCCGATGGCCTGGTGTACATCGCGAATGAAGAAAACGCCGCCTTCCTCGGGGCAGCATCGGAACTCGACATCGCACGCCAGATCGCCCGATCAAACGGCCCCAGTGGCCCGAACAGCGAGTATCTGCTACACCTGGCCTTGGCCCTGCGCGAACTGGGCAAGAGTGATCCGCACGTCTTTGCCATCGAGCAACATCTGGCACAGCTACAGGACCACGCCACAGCGCCCTCCGGCGCCTGAGGCAGCCTGAGACAGCCTGAGTCCAGGGCGCGTCTCAGGGTTATCCGGCGACGGCGCGCCATTCCCGGCGACAGGCTGCGCTCCCCCTGCTACGGGCGATAGCTCCCCCGCATTCCAGTGCGTCAGTGCCACCCTGCTGCATCAGCATCAGCATCAGCGCTGACGATGCTTGAACTTAAAACAAATCGAGCTGTCCCGCATTGCCCCCTTTCTGCCTCGCCGCCAACGGTGGCACCAACAGCGGGCGACGGAACTGCGTGCAATCGAGCTGTTTGAAGCGGCCGCCCTTGCCGTGCAGCCCCAGCCGGTGCACGGCTTTCTCGAAGCGCTGTCGGATAAGATCAGCCCACACGCCTTCGCCGCGCATGCGTGTGCCGAACGCGCTGTCGTAATCCTTGCCGCCGCGCATCTCGCGCACCCGATTCATGACGCGCTGGGCCCGTTCCGGGAAGTGCACTTCCAGCCATTGCTGGAACAGGGGGCTCACTTCCCACGGCAGGCGCAGCACCACGTAGTGGGCATGGATGGCGCCCGCGTCACGCACCGCTTCGAGCAGCTGCTCGATTTCTGGCTCCGTCACGAAAGGAATGATGGGCGCGATGCTCACGCCCACGGGAATGCCCGCCTCCGTCAGGCTGCGGATGGTGCGCAGCCGCCGCGCCGGAGCGGCCGCGCGCGGCTCCAGCGTGCGCGCAATGGCGGGATCAAGCGTGGTGAGCGTGACAGCCACGGCTGCCAGGCGCTTGGCTGCCATGGGTGCCAAAATGTCGATATCGCGCTCGATCAATGACGCTTTCGTGATCAGCGCCACCGGATGCTCACACTCGTGCAACACTTGCAGCACGCGCCGCGTCAGTTGCCGTTCGCGCTCGCACGGCTGATACGCATCCGTATTGACGCCCAGGGCTATCGGTTCGGGCACATACGACGCTTTGGCCAATTCGCGCTGCAATAGTTCCGGCGCATTCACCTTGGCGTAGATGCGGCTTTCGAAGTCCAGGCCCGGGGACAGGCCCAGATAGCTGTGCGTGGGACGGGCAAAGCAGTAAATGCAGCCGTGTTCGCAGCCCCGGTACGGGTTCAGCGACACATTAAAGGGTAAATCGGGTGACACATTACGCGTGAGGATGGTGCGCGCCTGCTCCTCGCTGACCTGCGTCTTCCAGCGGGGCGCTGCCTCTGCGTCCGGTTCATCGAGGCCGCCCACGCTCCAGCCGTCATCGAAACCGGCGCGCGCGTGCGCCTCGTAGCGCCCTTGCAGGTTCGACACGGCAGCGCGCCCCTTGTGCTCTTTCAGCGATGGCGGCGGCAACATGGCTTGCCCGGAAAAGCTGTCATCATGCAGAGGAATGATTGCTTTCATGAACGGCCCCATTAACTGTATATACATACAGCATACTATGCCGCGATGCGGTCAAGATCAAGGGCTGGCGTGCTACCGTTTCACGCTTTTTCAGCATGCCCCATGACATAACTCAACTGCTGTGCGACAAAGCCGTCAAATGCAGAAATCAAGGGAACAAAACGGGGGGCGTCCTGCTCCAACTGCATCAAGGCATAGCATGTCGCTTCCAGGGTCGACAGCTGGTCTGGCGCATGCGCCTTGCGGATCAGATAATGGGAAGCAGGCGTATCGCGCAGGGGCAAGCGCGGCAGCTGTTGCAACTGGGCATTCAGATACAGCATCTTGCGGCTCTTGCGCCAGGTGGCGTCGAGCACTACCAGTTGCAAGCGGGCCGTATCAAGCAAGGTGACGATCTCGAGCGCAGGCGGCGGCGCGATGCCCAAGGAACGATCGCCTGGCGTATCCGGATACAGCAGCACATTATGCTTGTCGGCCAGCAATGCGGCGAGTGTCTCGGGGGCAAACTGCTCGCCCGTCAGCAGACGGCTGTTGGACAGGCTCAGGTGCAGCAAGCGGGCACTGCCTTTGGCGTTGTGGACTTCCAGCGGATGCTGCAAGATCAGCACGTCCACCGCGTGGGAAACGGGGGCGATCCAGCGGCAGATGCAGCTGGCGGCGGCACGCAGGCAAACCGGGCAGCGCTCGCGTTTGGCCGATTCGGCGTGGCAGGGCGTTGCAGAGGTCTGGCTGGAGGTGCGTCGGGTAGTCATGGCGGAGCGCGTGTGCGGGATTGTTCAAGCCGCGATTGTAGCGCCCGCGCCATGCCAGTGGAAATGGCCGAGCGAACGACCACTTAAAACAACTGCTGAAAACTGCTCGGCAGGCTTGAAACTGCTGCTTAAAACTGCCACTTAAAACTGCCACTTAGCGCGTAATGCCGTTCAGTTAGTGTATTAGTGATGCTATTTTTAGCCCAAGAACCAGGACAGGGGTCGGACCCGGCGGGGGAATGTGCTTCAATGGAGCACATTCCGATCACGGAGTGACCGACCCCAGCTCTTTGCCTCTGGGGTTAGCGAATTTACTGGCGCTCATCAATCACGCCAAAATCCTTAACTGAACGGCATTACCACTTAGCGCGGCCATTGAGAGAGGCTGTTTAGAACTCTTCCCACTCATCGGCGCCGGAAGCGACAGGTGCGCGCGGCTTGCTCGTAGGTACCGTGTCCCGTTTCACTGCCTTGATGGGGGCACTGGCGGATTGAGCGCTAGCGGAATGGCCGATGGCAGTAGAGCTGCGCACGGCAGCGCTCGCGCTGCGCCGTACGGCGGGCTGGCCGGCGGCAAGACGGGGAGACCCGCTGGCCGACACATATTGCTGCGTGACATCGAGCTTGAACACAGCCACCACATCAGCCAGCTTGACCGCCTGTTCCTGCATGGCTTCGGCCGCCGCCGCCGCCTCTTCCACCAAGGCTGCATTTTGCTGCGTCACCTGGTCCATCTGACAGATGGCCTGGTTGACTTGTTCGATACCGGCGCGCTGCTCATCGCTGGCATCGGTGATCTGGTTCATGATCTGCGTCACGTGGCTGATGCTTTGCACGATTTCGTCCATGGTACGGCCTGCCTTGTCCACCAGTTGCGAACCGGCTTCGACCTTTTGCACGGAATCGTCGATCAAGCCCTTGATTTCCCTCGCCGCCGCACTCGAGCGCTGCGCCAGGTTGCGCACCTCGGACGCCACCACGGCAAAACCGCGACCTTGCTCGCCAGCCCTGGCAGCTTCCACGGCCGCGTTCAAGGCCAGAATATTCGTCTGGAAGGCGATGGCGTCGATGACGCTAATGATGTCAACAATCTTGCGCGAGGAATCATTGATCGAGCCCATGGTGCTGACCACTTCCGACACTACCACGCCACCCTTGCTGGCGATCTGCGAGGCGTTGATCGCCAGTTGATTGGCGCTGCGGGCGTTGTCGGCATTGAGTTTCACGGTCGATGTCAGCTCCTCCATCGAAGACGCCGTCTGTTGCAGCGAACTGGCCTGCTCCTCCGTGCGCGACGACAAGTCCAGATTACCAGCGGCGATTTCGCTCGACGCCGTGCTGATCGATTCTGTGCCATCGCGCACCTGACCGACGATACTGACCAGTTTATCGTTCATTTTTTTGAGTGCCTGCATCAATTGTCCCGTCTCGTCGTGGCTTTCCACCACGATATGGCTGGTCAGGTCGCCCGCAGAAACGGCTTCCGCCACCGCGACGGCGCGCGTAATGGGACGCGTGATCGAACGCGTGATCCAGTATGCGCAGGCGATACCGAGCAAAATGGCGACCGCGCCCAGCGAGATCAGCAGCAAACGGCCGTGTTCGTAGCGCAAACGAATATGCGCAGCCGCGTCATCGAGCAATTTGGCTTCCAGCACTTCCAGCTTTTTCAGCGACGCCAGGTAAATGTCGCGCTTGACGACCATGTCTCCCTCATACAGGCGCTTGCCCAATTCCAGCTCGCCCGCATTCTTGGCCTTGAACACTTCCTTGCGCACATCCGTGTAGGCCTTGCGCGTGCTCAACACCTCCTGGTACGCAGCCTGCTCTTCGGCGTTCAGCTCACTGTTGCCGATAGCATTCTGGATCTCCGTGGCACGGGCGGACGAAACCGCCATTTCCTGTTCAAACTGCTTCTGGTGTTCGGGATCGCTGACTTTCCAGGCGGCAGCCGTGCGCGCCGCGTTCACTTCGATCACTTTGGTCCACTCGGCGATCAGGCGCTCATTGCGCACGTCGACGCCGACCAGCGTATCGGTTTCCTTGCTGGCACTTTGCAACTGAACGATGCCCACCACAGTCAGGCTCGTCAACAGCAGCAAGACGGCGGCAAAAGCGCCACCGAGACGCACGCCGATTTTGAGGTTTTTCATTACGTGATTCCAATCTGAAAAAAAATGTACAGACGCCACGAAACCGGCCTACTGCTATACAACAAGATAGCAGGTAGGTGCCGTGCGGCAATCACGAGCGGCGACGCAACACTACCGAGGTCGCCAAAATGGCAGCGCGCCGCAGCGCACCAGTTTGGCGCAGATTGTGAGTGAATCAGGATGGTATTGCAAGAAAAAACATGCATTAAAGCAACAGTTTGGAGGCGCTATGCCGCCACGAACGGACGGCAGGCAAGCAAATTCAGTTTTGCTTCACATAGATCAATTTTGACGTATCGAATCCCAAGCCGCGGGCTTTCTCGATCAAGCGCTGCTGCAAGGCGGGATCCATGGTGGGCGTGCGCGACAGCAACCACAAGTACGACTTGTCGGGGCCGCTGATCATGGAATAGCTGTAATCTTTCTGGTCGAGGTCGAAAACGATGTAAGCACCATAAAAGGGGCCGAAAAACGACACTTTCAGGTAACCCTCGTCTTTCTTGTCAACAAAATACGCCTTGCCTTCGGCTTCCTTCCACTTCGCGTCCGCCTCCTTGTAGCCGCGGTTGAGCACTTTCAGCCCGCCATCCGGACGCAGGCTGTAGTCGGCGCTCACATGGCTCAGGCCCCGTTCGAAGGAATGATCAAGGCGCGCGATCTCATACCATTTACCCAAATAGCGGGTCGTGTCAAAATTGCTGACAGGCACAATATTATCGGGCCGGCCGACACAACCGGCCAGCACCAGCGCACACAGGAACAGCAGTTTTTTCATGGTCTTCTCCAGATGGTGAAATCAGGGCAGCAGTATCAGGGTAGCAATGCGCGCTCAACGATGCGGCGTATCGCGCCACTATTTTGCATGCGCACGATGACGGCATTGAATTGCTCGATAAAGTCATCGCGATAGGGGTAGGCGTCCGGTCGGCGCACCGTAAAACCTAGGTGGCCCTGCTGGCCGGCCAGCTGCGCCGTTTCATGGATCGCTTGCATCGGCGCACCCGCCAAGCCCTCGCGCCGAATGCGCTGCAATTCCCACTGCGCCGAAAGACGGTCGCTGACATAGCAATCGATACGCCCAAGCATCAGCTTGAGCAGATTCGTACGCGTGCCCTTGGCAGGGGCGAGCACGATCTTTTGGGCAACCACGGCCGCCTTCAGCGTCTCATCGCCCAGCAAAAATCCCGCATTCATGCCGATGCTCAGGCCGCCGTAATCACCGGGCCACTGCCGCAGTGCGCGCCGGGCCAGCACGTCCTGGCTGCACAATACCACCAGCTGCTCCATCAGCAGTGGCACGGAATAGCGCACGTACGGCCGTTCGCTGCGCGACGCATATGGCGGATACAGGGCGAAGGCCTCGCCCGTCTGCAGCAGCATCAGCCCCCGCTTCCACGGCACGGGACGCAGCTGCACCGCATACTGCGGCATCGATTGCAAGGCCTCGCGCATAATCTCCGTGTAAATGCCTTTCAGCTGGCCATTCTCGACATAGGAGTAGGGTGGATAATGGTCGTCGGCATAGATCACTAGCGGCGGCGCAGCCGCTGCCTGCGTGCTGGCAGCGATCAACAGGCATAGCGCGGCAGGAAAAATGAGCTTTCTGAGCATGCCCGAAGATTAGCATGGAAGCGCCCACAGCGATCATTCGTTCGCACTGTTCGTCCCCAGCATCTCGTCGAGCTGCGCCAGGGTGCCGGAGTCCTTCACGACGGCACGCAGCCACAGGTGCAGCGGCAGCTCGCCCCAACTGGCGGCCTTGTCGGCCAGGTAGGCGACAGGGCTGTGCGGCTCCGTGCGGCGAAAAAAATCGGCTACCTGGCGCAACTGGGCCAGCGCCTGCTGGCGCTGCACGAGGGCGCTTGCGCTGCTGGCGCCCTGGCCAGCGGCAGGCGGCGCGACAGCGAAGTCCACGCCTGGTGACAACGGCGCGATAAAATGAATGACGTTTTCCAGCGCTTCGCGCGCGGCGCGAAAGCTCGGGCCATCGGCGCCGAAACGCGTATCGACGCTGCGTTCGAACGCCAGCAGCGACTGCATGCAGTATTGTGCATCAGCGAGCAAGCGATCAGAAAATGCACGCGTATTCTTTTGTCGCGCCGCCTCCATCTGCGCCAGGGTCGAACTTTCGTCGTGGCGCGTATCGCCCCAGCCTTGTGCCGTGCCGCCCTGCGCCAAGCTGGCAGCCGCGCGCTGACGCGCCGCATCGAAATCTTGCATTGAAAACGAGCCGTCGGCCCCCCCGGTGAGCGGAATCTCGCGCAGCAGCTGCGGTGTGCGCGCCAGCAGCCAGAAGACATTGCCGATGCGCTGTTCCTGGTCGCCCTCTTCGGCCGGCGGGTACAGGCCGTCCCAATAGCGCTCGCACAGATTGGCCAACAGCGCGTAGCCGTCGCCCAGGCCGCGGAAGTGGCGTGTTTTCGCATGCGCCTCGGCCAGCCACACGGCGACGCGCAAATCCTTGCTGCGCGCAGCGATCAACTGTTCGCAGCGCGTCGCCACGAAAGGCCAGTCGGCCTCCTTCAGCGCCGTCACCCACTCGCCCTGGTCCAGGCTGGGATCGTCTTGCTGGCGCGCGCGCGCGATGGCGTCGAGCTCCTGGCTGAAAGTGATGTCTTCGCCGCATGGGCTGACGGCGCTGACGGGGTGCAGCAACTGTTCCAGGTTGAACATGGCGCTCTCCGGCGGATAACGTTATTTGAAGGCGTACTTGAACTGCCCCTGCTTGCTGGCGCTGACGCGTATCGAGGCTATCGGCTCGCCTTCTGCCATGCGCGTCAGTAGCGCTTCGGCAATCGCCGGCAACAGGCTGCCGTTGAGGATCTGGTCGACATTGCGCGCGCCCGAGTCAACCTCGGTGCAGCGCGCCAGTACCGCATCAACCAAGCCCGCGTCATGGCTGAACTGCGCCTGGTGGTTGCGCGCGATACGCGCGCCGATATGCGCCAGTTTCAGGGTAATGATCTCGGCCAGCACCGTGTCATTCAAGGGATAGAACGGCAGCACTTGCAGGCGCCCCAGCAAGGCCGGCTTGAAATGGGCCACCAGTTGCGGGCGCACCAGCTCTTCCAGCGCGGCCGGCGCGGGCAGGTCTTGTGCGGCCCGGTTCAGGCAGGCGGCCATCATGGCAGCGGAACCGAGGTTCGAGGTGGCGATGATGATGGTGTTGCGAAAATCGACTTCACGTCCTTCTGCGTCTTCGAGCACGCCCTTGTCGAAGACCTGGAAGAACAGCTCCAGCACGTCGGGATGGGCCTTTTCTGCTTCGTCGAGCAGCACCACGCTGTAGGGCTGGCGCCGCACGGCTTCCGTCAGCACACCGCCCTCGCCGTAGCCGACATAGCCAGGCGGCGAGCCTTTCAGGCCGGCCACGCTGTGCGCCTCCTGGTATTCGCTCATATTGATGGTAATGAGCTTGCGCTCGCCGCCATACAGCAGGTCGGCCAGCGCCAGCGCCGTTTCCGTCTTGCCCGTACCGGATGGCCCCGTGAACAAAAACACGGCTTGCGGCTTGTTCGGTTCATCCAGGCTGGCGCGCGCCGTGCGCACGCGCTGTGCCACGGCCGTGATGACATGCTCCTGCCCCAGCACGCGTTCGCGCAACGCTCCATCGAGGGTCAGCACCGTGCGGATCTCGTCCTTGAGCATTTTCCCCAGCGGGATGCCGGTCCAGCCGGCAACGATGCCGGCCACTACCTGCGCATCGACTTCCAGCGGCGACAGCGCAGAATCGCCCTGCAACACCGCCAGCTCTTCCTTCAGCGCCAGCAGGCGTGCGGCGCCGGCCTCGCCCGGGCGCTCGCCGCGCAGCTGCGCGCGCAAGTCGACGATCTGCGCCACCAGCGCTTTTTCGCGCTCCCAGCGCTGCGCCAGGGCACTCATCACCACCTGCCCTTCTTCATGCTCGCGCCGCAGTTGCGCCAGTCGCGCGGCAGCGGCTTTATCGGGTGCTTCGCCGTCGCTTTCCTCGCGGCTCAGGGCGGCGATTTCCGCGCCGATGCGCTCTTGGCGCCGGTGCACATTTTCCAGCTGCGCCGGCGTGGCGCGCTGGCCCAGCGCCACCTTGGCACACGCCGTATCGAGCACACTGATAGCCTTGTCGGGCAACTGACGTCCGCTGATGTAACGCTGCGACAGGCGCACCGCCTCGACGATGGCGGACTCGCGCACGCGGATGCCGAAATGGCGCTCCATCAGCGGCGCCATGGCGCGCAGCATGGCGCAGGCGATGTCTTCGCCAGGCTCTTCCACCTTCACCACCTGGAAGCGCCGCGCCAGCGCCGCATCCTTTTCAAAATACTTTTTGTACTCACTCCAGGTGGTAGCGGCAATGGTACGCAGAGCGCCGCGCGCCAGCGCCGGTTTCAGCAAATTGGCCGCGTCATTCTGCCCCGCCTGGCCACCGGCGCCGATCATACTGTGCGCCTCGTCGATGAAGAGAATGACCGGGTGCGGACTTTTCGTCACCTCGTCGATGACGTTTTTCAGACGGTTTTCAAACTCACCCTTTACGCTGGCGCCGGCCTGTAGCAAGCCTATGTCGAGTACGTGGATATGCGCACCCTGCAGCACCTCGGGCACGTCACCGGCGGCGATGCGCAAAGCTAAGCCTTCCACCACGGCTGTCTTGCCCACGCCAGCCTCGCCGGTCAAAATCGGATTGTTCTGGCGCCGGCGCAGCAGGATGTCGACGGCCTGGCGTATCTCTGCCTCGCGACCGATCACGGGATCGAGCTTGGCGTCGCGCGCCAGCTGCGTCAGGTCGGTGGTGAACTGGTCCAGCGCCGGGGTCTTGCTGGCAAGGACAGCCAGTGGGTCGACAGTCGTTTCGGAAAGCTGCGACACTGTCGCAGTTTCCTCCCCCGAGCCAGCCGTCAGCTTATCCGGATGGTGCTTCAATTGCTCCACGCTGAAGCGGGCGAACAACTTCGAGCCCCGATACGCGAGCTGCGACAGTTCCGCTTGCGTCAACAGCGCCAGCAACAGATGGCGGCTGCGGATGGGGCCCGGCTGCGCCGTATCGAGTGAGGCGACCAGCCAGGCATGCTCGAACAATAAGGACAAATGGGGCGAAAATACTGGCGTGCGCGCGCTGCCAGTGCGAAAGCCGCCGATCTCGCGCCGCAGGTCCGCCTCGAGCGCCGTCAGGCTGATGTCACTGCGGCGCGCAATGGTGACGAAATCACTGCGTTCCTGCTCCAGCAGCGCCAGGAAAAGGTGTTCTATATCGACTTCGTACTGCCCCAGTTCCACGCAGATGCCGGCGGCGCGGGTGGCGGCAGTGCGCGCCGTATCATTCAGTTTGGCGATCAGGGTTTTCAGATTATTGCTCATGCGGCGGCTCCCTTGCGGTTGATCGAATAGCGCAGCGACGATGGCTGCAGCACGGCGTCGAAATTGACCGTCTCGCCACCCGACATCACGGCCAAGGTGCCACTGATGACGAAGCTCACGCGGTTGATGCTGCCCGCTTCGCGCTCCAGACGCGCGCGCACATTGCGCAGGCGCGGTTCGTGGCGTTCGATGGCGGCCTTCAGCGCGGCGCAGATGCGGGTACGGTCATCGCTGCTCGACAAGCACATGCCGGCGAAATCGATCAAGCCATAGTTGACGATGGAGGCCGCGCATTCCGGATAGGCGTCGAGCGCGCCGGGCGGCAAGGCTAGGCGCGTGTTGAGCAGCTCTTCCAGGTCACGCGCCACAGCATCCTTCAATTGCTCGAGTGACAGGCGCGCAGCCACGCCGCCGGCCGTCGCACCGGCGTCGCCCATCAGGCGGTCGAACAGGCCAGGTACATAGCTGTCCATGCGCTCTCCTGAAAAGTCGGCGCAGCGCGCAGGCGAAGCTGGTCGCCACGCGCCGCGCAATCTGAATCAAGCCACGCGGTTCGCGGCCAGGTCCCAGCCGCCTGAGGTATTGCCGCCAGCGCCCCCCGTCACTTTTTGCTGCGTGTATTTCCACTTCACTTTCGAGAACTTGAAGCCGACGTGTTCACCCAGGATGTCACCCTCTTCAACGTTCGGCATCACGGCACCGATCAATACATTCTCGATTTCGATCTCAAAGTATTTGACGCGCTCGCCCTGGCCGTCGGCGCGCATGAATTCGAAGCGCGCCTTGGGAATAGTCTTGCCGGCCGAGCAGGTCTGCAACAGGACCGGCGAGGCCAGATCGGCCAGCTTGGAAATGACGATATCCTTGTGTTCGCAGCGTTCAGCCGTGTGGCCACCGCCCGTCGAGGCGGTAGCGGACTTCGGCTGTTCGACGCTCCAGCTGACCGATTTGCACTCGATCCAATCCTTGTGCTTGTCATCGGTGGACTCGCCCTTGATGCCGTCTATCTGCAGATATACATCGATTGCCATGGTGTGCTCCTCTGGTTGAAAGATGGGTGACTCAGGAATTGGTCGACTTCGGCAACTCCGCGACCAGTCGGAGCGAAACAGATAATTCATCGAGCTGGAAATGCGGCCGCAGGAACGACACGGCCCGGTACACGCCGGGCCGCCCCGGCACTTCATGCACCTGCACGGAAGCTTCGCGCAAGGGAAACTGCGCCTTCTGCTCCTGGCTGGCGTTATCGTCGAGCAGCACGTACTGCATCAGCCAGCGATTCAGGAAGTCTTCAACGTTGGAGGCGGCGGCAAAGCTGCCGATCTTGTCACGCATCATGGCCTTCATGTAATGGGCAATGCGCGAGACGGCAAAGATGTACTGCAACTGCGACGACAGCACCGCGTTCGCATTGGCCGCGTCGCTGTTGTACTTGCGGCTTTTCTGCGCTGACTGTGCGCCGAAGAAGGCGGCATACGCGGTGTTCTTGCAATGCACCAGCGAGATGAAGCCCAGGTCCGACAATTCCTTTTCGCGGCGATCGGTAATCGCTACTTCGGCCGGGCATTTCAGGGCCACATCGCCCTCGTCCGTCTTGAAGGTGTGGGTGGGCAGGTCGTCCACCAGGCCGCCGCCCTCCACGCCACGGATGGCGGCGCACCAGCCGTAATCGGCAAAGGCGCGCGTCAGCTTGCAGCCGAAGGCATACGCGGCGTTACACCATAGATATTTGTGATGGTCGCTGCCGTCGACTTCCTCGACAAAGTTAAAACCTTCGACCGTGGTGCCATCGACAGGATTGAACGGCAGCCGGCCCAAGAAGCGGGGCAAAGTCAGGCCCACGTAGCGCGCGTCCTCGGATTCGCGGAAGGCTTTCCATTTGAGGTACTCGATGGTGTCGAACACCTTGGCCAGGTCGCGCGGCTTGCCCAGGTCAGCGTAGCTCTCCAGGCCAAACAGTTCCGGCGCGGCCGAGGCGATAAACGGTGCATGCGCAGCGGCGGCGATATGCGACATCTGCTCGATGAAATACATGTCTTCCGGCTGGCGAGAAATGGCGAAATCGCCCAGCAGCGCAGCGAACGGCGCGCCGCCAAAGGTACCAAATTCCTCTTCGTAGACCTTCTTGAACATGCTGCTCTGGTCGAACTCCAGCGCCGCCTGGAAATCCTTCACCAGTTCGCGCTTGGTGGCGTTAAACATGCGGATCTGCAGACGCGTGCCCGTATCGGAGTTGCCGACCAGGTAGCGTAGCCCGGTCCAGCTTTGTTCGAGCTGCTGAAACGGCGCCGCATGCATGATTTCGCTCAGCTGGGCCGAGATCAGGCGGTCGATTTCCGCTACGCGCGCGTCCAGGGTGGCCGACAGGCTGGTCGACATCAGCAGCGTGCCATCGAGCACCTGTGCCACCAGTTCCGAGATCAGGTCGCGCGCGCGCGCATGTTCGGCGCCAGACTTGGCGACGCGGCTGTGCTCGACGATCTGGTCCAGCAAGTCCGTCGCGGCCGGGGCATCGGCTGCGGAAACAGCGAGCGCTTCTGGGGCTTCTGCATGGGCGCTCATCTCAATACTCCTGCTTTGGGAACTGCGGTTTCAAGGTGGCCAGGCTGTCCGTGTTGTTCAGCACTTCCGTCAGCAAGTCTTCCAGCTTGTCGTTGCCGGCCAGCTTGTTGCGCAGGTCGGCCAGCTTGGTGCGCGCCTCGAGCAGCTTGCGCAAGGGGGCGACCTGCTGCACCACCGATTCCGGGCGGAAGTCATCCATCGAACGAAAGTGCAGATCGACGGCAAACGTACCGTCCGCCCCGTTGATGCGGTTCGGCACCGCGAAACGGGCCACCGGCGCTACACCGGCCAGCACTTCGTCGAAGTTGTCGCGATCGATGGCGACGAACTTGCGGTCCTTCAAGCGTTTTTTCTCACTCTCCGGGTTAGCACCAAAGTCGCCCAGCACGCCGACGACGAAGGGCAGCTCCTTGTTTTCAATGGCGTCGCCAATCTCGACGTCGTAGGTCATTTGCACGCGCGGGGCGCGTATCTTTTGCAGGCGTTTTTGCACGCTGTCGGACTTGGGCATATCGCTTCCTTTGCAAGGGGATGGTGGGGCTGGTGGCTTACTTCAGGCCGCTGAACGGGTCAGCAGCGCCGGCTGGCTGCACCGCACCTTTCACCGCCGGCGTGCCGGAGCCGGATGTGGCAGCGCGCTTGCCAGCGGCCGGCGGGCGTCTGGCCGGCGGCACCAGCACGTCTTCACCGATGCTCGCGCGCAGCAGCTTGGCCAGGTCCTGCGCTTCCGAGCGCAGCGAGCCATTCAGATTGTTTTGCCGCGACAGGTCGGCCAAGGCCTTGCCGGACAGGCGCAGGCCGCTGACAGCGACGATGCTATTGGCGACCTTGTCGTCCGGGTCGCGGTCCAGCGCTTCGAGCGCATGGCCGATGGCGTCGCCATACTGACCGCGGTCGAACTTCATCTGCGCCATTTGCAGCCACGGGGCCTTGTCGGCCGGGTAGCTGCTGCCGCCGCCCTGAAGCAGGGTCATGGCACGCTCGTACTGGCCAGCGCGGGCGGCCGCATCGGCGTCGCTCATTACTTGCGCCAGGGTCGGCGTGGCAGATTTTTTGGACGCCGACTGGTCTAGCGTGGCGCAGGCGGCCAGCAGCAAGGCGCTGGCAAGGCAAGCAATACGGGGCAACATGGTCGCTGGCTTCATCGGGCATTCCTTCAGGTGGAGGACGCTACCGCTGGAAAAGATGGGTGGCGCCTTGGTGGAGGCCATTATTGATCGCCAATTTTTTTGCCAGATTGAGATTAATCAGCAAAGAAGAAGTTCCGCGCTACAGCGGCGAACCGCGCCATGAATCCTGATCTGGCACAGTAATTATCTTGATCGCAGACGGACTTTGCGGCAACGCAAGCAGGCCGCCGGTGCATGCGTTTAAATGGCTGCAGCACGCGTATTTCCACCATTCATTTTTTGCAAAGCAAACCCATGCCACCTGACGCCCCGCTCCGCCGCCTGGCGCGCACCACCCCACTACTGCTGCTGGCCTTGCTGCAGGCCGGTTGCGCAGGCGGCGCCATCGGCACGCTGGCCAACGCGGCGCTGCAAATGGCCGGGGTGGCCAAGCCGCCACCCGAACTGCCGGACGCGCAAAAACCACCGCGCAATGTCAGCATCCGCCTGCACGCGGCGCAGCGCCTCAACACCGACGCTGCGGGCCGGCCGCTGGCGCTGGTGGCGCGCATCTACAAGCTGCGCCAGAGCGCCGCCTTCGAGCAGACGCCATACGACAGCTTCCTCGACGCGCAGCGCGAAAAGGCCGCGCTGGGCACCGACTTGATGGAGGTGAAGGAAGTGCTGCTGGTGCCGGGCCAGCGCTATGAAGTGCAGGAAAAAGTCAGCAAGGAAGCGTATTTCATTGGCGTGGTGGCCCTGTTCCGCGCGCCTGCGGCACAGCGCTGGCGCGCCACCTTTGCCGCCGCCGACGCGGAACGCGGGGGCATCACCGTCGGCTTGCACGCGTGTGCGCTGAGCGTCACTGGCATGGTCGGCATGGACAGCGGCATGGCGCCGCTGGCGGCCGTGCGCTGCCAGTAGCGCAGTGGCGGCAGCAGCGGCGCACCACACATTCAAGGAGAAGCGAGATGGGCATGGCAGCGAAAGTCTTGTGGGGCGAAGGCCTGTTCCTGCGGCCGCAGCATTTCCAGCGCCAGGATGAATATCACGAAGCACGCCTGCATCACACGGCCCGTGCGCTGCACCCCTATCTGTGGGGCGTGGCGCAGATGCAGTGGGACCTGGCGGCACTGAAGACGGGCACCTTGCGCCTGCAAGCGCTATCGGCGATCTTCCGCGACGGCGAAGTGTTCGAGGCGCTGGGGGACGGCGTCCCCGGCAGCGATCCCCTGCCCGCGCCGATAGACCTGGAGTCGCTGCCGCCAGCGGTGCAGGAAGTGACGTACTACGCGGCCCTGCCCATTCTCAACCGCGAGGGCATGAATTACACGGCGCAGACATCGGCAGCAGGTACACCTGCAGCCACGCGCTTTGCGCATGCCATGCATGCCACGCCGGACCTATTTACGCAGTCCGCCGTCGCCGACGTGGCGTACCTGAAGAAAACCGTGCGCCTGATTCCCGATAGCGAGGCACGCGGCTGCTACGACTGCCTGCCGCTGATCGCCCTGCGGCGCACGGTGTCGGGCGGCTTCGAGCCGGTGCCAGGGTTCATGGCACCCAGCCTGGCGATCGCCGGCGCGCCGCAGCTTCAGTACGTGCTGGAACATCTGCTCGACGCTCTGCAGGCAAAGGTCAGCGCGCTGCACGGCCATCATCGCGAACCGAGCCGCAACGTGATCGAATTTCGCTCGGGCGACGTGTCCTCGTTCTGGCTGCTGCACACGGTCAGCACGGCAGCGGCAGCGCTGATGCACTATGTACGCCATCCGGCCTTGCATCCGGAGCGCCTGTACGAAGCGCTGCTGGGCCTGGCCGGTGGCCTGCTCAGCTACTCCAAACACTACACCCTGGCCAGCCTGCCCGCCTACGATCACGCGCAGCCGGGCGCCTGCTTCGACGCCATCGACACCATCATCCGTGAACTGCTCGACACCGTCATCTCGTCGAAATATTTTTCCATCGCCCTGATCGAGGACCAGCCCTCGTATTACCTGGGCAAGCTCGATTCGGGCAAAATCGACCAGCACACCACCTTGTACCTGGCCATACGCGCCGCCATGCCCGCCATCGAACTGGTGGACGTGGTGCCGCTGCGCGTCAAGGTGGGCGCGCCCGACGACGTGGAAAAATGCGTACTGACGGCCATGCCCGGCCTGAAACTGTCGCATGCGCCGCAAGTGCCGGCCGCTATCCCCGTGCGCCCCGACACCTATTATTTTGCGATTGAAAACCGCGGCGCGCTGTACCAGCACATGCTCAAGGCGCAGTCAATTTGCGTCTACGTGCCGGCCGGCATACGCGACCTGCAGCTGGAATTGATCGCGGTGACGGCATGAGCCAGCTCATCGAACGGCGCGCGGCGCCCTCCCTGCTGGGACCACGCGGCTGCGCAGCGGCTGGCACGGCCGGCCGGCATGCAGGCAGCGCCCTGCTGGACCTGATGCACGAAGGCTTTTACATGCTGTTCATGCTCAAACACGGTTCAGCCCCCGGCGACGAGCAGAACTTCATGGAGCGCATCACGGCCTTCCTCGACGACTTCGCGCACGAAGCAAAAAAGATCCGCGCCGATGGCGACGATATCGAAGCGGCCAAGTATGCATTCTGCGCGGCGGTCGACGAAATCATCCTGGCCTCACCTTTCGCCTTGCGCAAGCAATGGGAGCGGCGCCCGCTGCAGTTGCTGATCTTTGGCGACCAGCTGGCCGGCGAACACTTCTTCGACCGCCTCGACGCCTTGCGCGGCAAGGGCGCCATGCGGGTGCAGGCGCTGCAAGTGTTCCACATGTGCCTGTTGCTGGGATTCCAGGGCAAGTATGCAATCGACGGCGGCGAAAAACTCAGCTACCTGACGGCGCGCCTGGGTGACGAAATTGCCCACATCAAGGGCAAGAGCCGTGGCTTCGCACCGCGCGCGGAACGCCCCGATCAGGTGGTCAATAAACGCGGTAGCGACATGCCGCTATGGGCACTGTCGAGCTTTTTCGCCCTGCTGGCCATCTGCGCCTACCTGGGTTTGAAAACGCATTTGACGCGCGGCACGCAAACCACCCTGGCCGCGTATGCAGACCTGGTCAAGCTGGCGCCAAGCCCGGCGCACCTGACCATCACACTGCCTTGATTATTATGCGCTGATCATTGCGCGATCCTGAACTCGATGCGCCGGTTTCTGGCCCGGCCAGCGGCCGTGGCGTTGCTGGCGACGGGACGGTCTGGTCCCTGGCCAGAGACCAGCACCGTATCGGCCACGACGCCCTTGCTGGCCAGATAGGCGCGCACGGCCTCGGCGCGTGCCTCGCTGAGGGCCACATTGCTGGCGCGCAGGCCAATGTCGTCCGTGTGGCCGATCACCTCCACCTTGCGGCCCCGCAGCTTGAGCATGACGGCCGCCATCTGGTCGAGGATGACCAGGCCGGCCGGCGTAATAGAGGCCTTGCCGCTATCGAATTCGACGATGCGCTTGTCGAGCGTGGCGTCGAGCAAGCCCTGCTCGGCCTCGGCCGGCCTGACGCGCAAGCCATTGTTGACGATATAGGTGGGATTGAGGCTGGTGGCGATATCGCTGGCGATCTGCTGGCGCTGCACCTCGTTCGCCACTTCGCCGCGCACGCTGACATTGTTGCCTGCAATGCTGATCTGCCCGCGCGAAATGAGCTTCAGGTTCGGCGCGATCAGCTTCTGCACGTAGGCGTTCCAGTTGGCGGGCACGGCGACGTTGCCGATGGCGATCTGGTCGACCACGCGCTCGGCGCCATACAGTTCGCGCAGGCGGGCCAGCACGGCCGCCTTGCCCGCCTCGTCAGCCAACGTGCCGGTGACGAGGATTTGCCCCGGCATCGGTATCTGGGGTGCTTGCGCCTGCGCCAAGGTGCGCCAGGGAACGGCAGCGGCCAGCAGCAGTAGCAAGAGAACGGGTGGCTTCATGACAATCCTTCAGGCAAAGGTAGCGGCAAATATGGCGCAGGCCGAGTGCAGCGACAGCTGCTCCTGCTGCAGGCAGGCGGAAAACTGGCGCAAGGCCGCAGCGTCTCCCAGCTGCTGCTCAACCCAGTCGAGCTGGTCGAGCACGATCAGACGTTCACTGCCGGCCTGCGGATCGATCAGCGCGCGCAAGCCGTGCGGGTCGGCGCCGCAAAAGCCGATCACCAGCACGGGCGCTTCATCGATGTACGAGAAAAACAGCGCCAGTTCGAAATCGGCCTGGCGCAGGAACGGCGCGACCATATGCAGCCAGAAGCTGGCCACCAGGTCGCGCAGCTGCGCCTCGTGCGGCAGTGGCAGCACCAGGCTTTTCTCCAGGCGCGGCAAGCCGCTCTGGCGCACCGGTTGCAGCAGCAGGCCCAGGCCCAACAGCAATTCGCGCACCGTCACCGGGAAGGCGGGCGAGGCCAGCATCGCTTGCAGGTCATGTACCGTCTGCGCTTGCAAAAAGGCGGCCAGCCGCGCCGCGTGGCACGGCGCGGCCGGCTCGACTTCGACCACGTTGCCGGCCAGCGCCAGCAGCGCAGGCCCTGGCTCGACGCTGGCCACGATGCCTTGCGAGAGCTGCTCCACCCGCTGCCACAGCGGTGCCAGCACCAGCGGGCTGCAGGCGACAAAGGCCTCGGCATCATCCACTTCCAGCGCGCCCATGGCCATGAATGGGAAGCGCCGCTGCGATTGATCATTGCTCGCTTCCAGGCGCCCGGCGATGGCGCGCCGGCTGCGCGTGCCGACGAAGGCGAAGCGCAGCGGCGGCAAGACGTCGTAATTGAGCTTCCAGCGCGGCTCCACCGTCAAGGCATGCATGACCTGCGCCAGCCAGTCGTCGAGCAACTGCACCAGCGCATGATTGTCGCAAGCCTTGATAAAGTCGCTGCGCGCGGGGATCTTGCCAAAGTAGCCGAGGCGCACCTGCTGTGCCGTGTGCATCATGGCGCCACCCCGGACGCTGCAGCCGCGATGACCGGCACCGCTGCGTTAGCCACGACAGGCGCGCCCGGCGGGCCGACGATGGTCTCGGGCAGCTGCATGCCGCGCAAGCCCTGCTCCTGCACCGCCGCAGTTCCACCCGCGCCCGTCGTCTCGGCGCTGCTGGTGATTTTCAAGTCGACCGCCACCGCTACCTCGCCGCGTACCCAGCGCAGTTCGAACACGCCGCCGTCCTTGCGCTTTTTGCTCGCCGCATCGATCATGCGCTTCAAGCCGAACTGCCCGGGCTCGTTGAATAGTTCCAGCGTGCGACCGTCGAAGGTGACGGCGGTGATGCGCGCGCCCTGCATGCCGGCCGCGCCTTGCGGGCCTGGATGCACCATGTTCGTCCACTGCGCCGGCGTATTGCGGTAGCGCAGCTGCTGGCCGTCGATCTCCAGCGTATATTCCAGAGTCCCCGGTGCGGGCGACGGCTGGATCTGGAACACGGTTTGCGCGGCCGTCGAGGCGGACGCCACGCCGCCGGCGCCCAGCGGCGCAATCCAGCCGGGAAAACGCGCCACCACCTGCGGCGACAGGCTGATACCCATGTCGGCCCAGGTGCGCGGCGCCAGCACGTCGCCGCGCCGCACCACCAGGGGGCCCATGGCGGTGGTGACGAACTTTGCCACCAAGCCTTCCGGGCCAAAGAACTGGCCAATTTCCAGGTTGCTCGCCTCGATGCGCGCCGCTGGCGCAAACGGATATTTGTTGGCCAGCGATTTCTGGAACGGTTCATACACCTGCGCCGCCCAGGTCTTGTTGATATCGAGTTCGGCCGGCGCAACGATGACGGCAAAGGTCTGTATCAGCGGGCGCACGAGGATGGGACGGATGGCCTGCTTTTGCGCGTCGCTCATCCCCGTGAGCAGCTGCTCGTCGACCAGCTTCAGGGCGTCGGCCAGTTCGGAACCGCTACCCTCGAGCGTTTGCTGCATGAACTGGCGCGCGCCCGGTCCTGCATCGCCCTGGTTCTTCAGCAAGTTCAAACGGCTGCGCAGTTTCGACAGCGCCTCCAGATACGCGCGCATCAGCGTCGCATTGTTGTCCCTGGCCGCCACCAGCTTGCCCACGCCGGCGAATTCGCGTCCCACGGGGCCCATGGGCTTATCCAGTCGGGCCGGGTCGAGCTGCGCATTGAGGCCTGGATTGGCCGTCAGCTGCGATGGCGCGCGGCGCAACACGGTTTCCTTGAACCAGGCGATCATGCCCCTTTCAGCCTTGCGCAATTGCGTATGTTGCAGCGCCGGGTTGTCCCACGAGGTTTCGTCGTAAATAGTCGTGAGCAGCTTGGCAATCGGCGACGCTTGCGGGTCGCCCAGGCGGTTCATGGCTTGCACGGCACCGTCAAAACCTTTCAGGTCGGCGACGGCGACACCTTGCACGAATTTTTGCCACTCGCGCGCGTAGTCGGCCTTGTACATGGCGACCAGGTTTTTCTCGATCTGCTCCGGGCTGCCTTCCAGAGTCAGGTCGTCGGTGGAGGCGCTTTTCAGCACCCAGTCGGCGCTTTGCAGCTCGCGGTTGGCGGCGTCGCGAAACGCGGCCTCGACGAACTTTTCCCATGCCTGGCGCGTAAAGGCGCCGGAGACGGCGTAACTGCCCGCCAGCAGCGTTTGATCCTGTTCACCGACGATGCGCGCCACCGTCATGCCGGGAAAGCGCGTCGAAGCGCGCGCGCGAATGTCGGCATACACGCGCTCGCGCGCCGGCATGCCGCGCACCACGCGGCGCAGGTTTTCGCGTGCCTGATCGACCAGCGCCAGCTTTTGCTCGATGCGGGGCCAGGACGGGTCGCCGATCTGCGCTAGGTAGAACGTCAGCAGCCGCTCGGCGCTGCGTATCATCTGCTCGCGCGGCATGGCGCCCCGATTGCCTTCCAGCCAGCCGCGCCAAAAGCGCGTCAGCTGGTCATTCAGGTGGCTACTCTCGGCATGCGTCTTATCGGCCAGCATCAGATAGGTTTTCAGCGCATTGTAGGCATCTTCCACATTCGTCGCGCTGGCCGCCTGGTACTGCACGCTGCGTGGCGCGGCAGGTGATGCCGCGCCTGGCGTCTGCGGCGTGCGCACCGTGGGCTGCAGTTGCTCGGCGCTGGCGTTCATCTCGAACAGCAAGGCTTCCAGCGCGCCCGCCACGGGGGCCAGCATGACATGGCGCGCGCCGGCGAAATATTCCTCGCGCAGCTTGCGCTCAAGTAACTCCCCCTGGTACAGGCCCAGGCGCAATGACCACGGCCGTTGCGTGCGGTACGCTTCCAGCTGCTCGATGCGGTCCTGCAAGATTTCCAGCGCTTCCAGGCGCGACTGCAAGTCCAGGCGCCGTTCCTGCAGCCGCACCACCTTGTTCAGGTCGGCCTCGACATTGGCCACCAGTTGCCGGTTGCCCAGATAGGACCAGCTCCAGCCGCCCAGGCAGGCGCCCAGCGACACCGTGGCGGCGAAGAACAGCGCATATTTGAAGCGCAGCTTGGCGCGGTTGGCATAGTTGGCCACCAAGTGCTGGTCGGCAAAAATCACCTTGCGGAACAAATCGAGCAGGAAATAGCCATACTGGTGCGCGCCTGCTGGCACTGCGGCCGGGGCCGGGTCCGGCGCGAAGCTGAGGTCGAAGCGGCGCGCCACCTGCTGCGAAGAGGCACTCACGGGTACGCCCTCCTGCAGCGCGCTAGTGAAATAAAAGCCGCGGAACACGGGCTGGAACTGGAATGGGTTTTCCTCGAACAGGGTGGCAATGAAGGCACGCAAAGCCGGCTTGATGGCGGCAAACTCCAGCGGAAACGTAAATACCCCGGGTGCCATCGTCTGGCGTTGCCGGTGCGCCATATTGGCCAGGCTCAGCTCCGTCAAGCCATCGTGCAATTCATCGAAACTCTGGTCGAAAAACGTCAGCAAGTCGGCCGTGGACAGCTTGCGCTGGTAAGCCATGGTGGCGCCCCATACGCGCTCACGCTCGCTGCGTTCGGCATCGGCAAAAAACTCTGTAAAGCCGGCGATCAGGTCGGCCTTGCTAAACACGATGTACAGGGGCGCAAACACTTCCAGGCGTTCGATGACATCCTGCACCCGCTTGCGCAGGCTGCGCGCCAGTTGCATGCCGACATCGGGGTCGCCTTTCAATTCGTCGATACTGACGGCGATGAGGATGCCGTTGATGGGTGCCTTGCGCCGGTATTTTTTCAACAGGTCGAGAAAGCCGAACCACTCGCCGCGATGCTCGTCAACGACGCAGTAGCGTCCTGCCGTATCGAGCACGATGCCGTCCGTGGTGAAAAACCAGTCGCAGTTGCGCGTGCCGCCCACGCCTTGCACAATCTTGCCGTCAGCGAAAGGGAACTGCAGGCCCGAACGCAAGATGGCGCTGCTTTTGCCGGCGGCCGGGTTGCCGATGATCATGTACCAGGGTAATTCGTAGAGGGCGGCGGCGCCCGATTTGAGACCCAGTTTGGATGTCTTGATGGTCTCGATGGCAGCCAGCATGCCCTTGCGTAGGGCGTCGAGTTCACCTTGCTCGCTGCTGTTGGCCGTCGAAGCCGAAGCGGCCTGTGCGGTGGCGATCTCGGCCTCGTTGAGGATGGCTTGCCCCAGCGCCTGAGCATGGCGGCGCGCGCGGCGGCGGCGCCACAGCCATACGCCCAGCCAAGTGAATAAGGCCAGCAGCAGCAAGGCCAGCGCCCAGATCAGCGCCACTTCCAGCAGCTCGGCCCCCAGGTACAACGACACGGCCAGCGCCACGAAGCCAACGATGGTCAGATTGCGGCTGTCGGTGAGGAAGTGGCAGATTCGTCGCAGCATGATGAGTCCAGGATGAGGTCGCAAAGCAGATTGACGCCGCCGTGTAACAAGACGGATTCGGCCTATCCTGACAGCAACACGGCGCGCCTTTGTTGACACAAGACAAGTACCAGGCGCCAGCGCATGACAGGCGTAGGCGTACCATTGACGCTGCGCAAGCAAGCTTGCAGCTGTGGAAATGATGGCGCAGCGCGGCGCTAGAATGGCTGGCGCGGCTTACTTGCCCAGCACGCGCGGTTGCGGCAATTCCGTGTGGCCAAAATCCATCATGGTCCAGCGCCCGCCCCAGCGCAGACCCACCGATTCGGCCGTCACGCCATAGAGACGGTAGCCGCGCATGGCCCAGGCATTTTTTTCAGAAATGATGAGCTTTCCTTCATGCATGAATGCGCAATCGGCAGCCAGGCCATACTGGTGATAACTTTGAAACGCCCTGGCGTTGGTCACGTTCGGGCCGGCCGCCGCCAGTTGCTCCTGGCGCGCCGGGCTGCGGTAGCCTTCCAGCAAGACCATGTCATAGCCATGCACTTCCTTCATGATCTTGAAGACCAGCAGCAGGCGCTGCGCATAATCGTGGTCGAGCAATTGCCAGTTGCGGCTGGCGCCGCCCAGCAGCGGGCGCAGCTGCGTCACTTCCGCCGTGGAAAACAGCAGCGGTGGCAGGCTCAAAGGCGGCACCAGCTGTTCGCCTTTGAGCAAGTCGCTGACCTGGTCATTGATGACGTGCTGCCGGTCGGCATAGCCGCGCAGGGCGATGCGGTCGCTGGACAACCACGCCAGCAAGGGCGGCACGATGACCAGCGCGCTGCCTGCCAGGCTCAGCCAACGATGCTGCAACAGCAGCTGCCAGGCGCGCGCCATGCCCGAGCCCGCGTACCGCTGCATACGCTGCCATTGCGCACTGCTGCCGCCCCTCAGGTGCTGCGCGCGCCGTTGCATGCGCCAGCCCAGGTTGACGAGCGTGTGCAACACGATGGCGCGGCCGCCAGGAAACAGCAGCAGCCAGCAAGCAAAACAGGCAAGCAGGAAATACATCAGGATCAGGGCGACGAACATGGGGCGCTCCGTGACAAGGATAGTCGGGGCCGGGCAGCGTGCTCGGCGGTATCGCTAAATCGTAGGCGTGCGTCGCCAGCACGAGCGCGGTATACATCAAGGTCAGTCGCGTTTGATACACTGCGGAGGTGATATTTTGTCTTTACTAAAAACCGGTGATGGCCAGGCGCGCGTGCCTGACTTGCGCAGCAAGGCCGGCACGACTGGCGTGCACCTCGAAGGCAAGGGCATCTTGTCGCAGCTCGAACACGGCGTCAGCGGGCCCCTGTCCATGCCAGCGCTGCGCTGGCGACCTGGCTGGCGGCACTGGAGCGCTGGGGCGCTGTGTCTGGTGCTGCTGATCACGGCCATGCTCGCTGATGACACGCGCAGCACGTCTCTGCCCCTGCCGCCCACGCCCGCCACGGCTATGAGCATGGCAGCGCCCGCACTGCCGCCGCCAGCGGCAGCAGTTGTCCCTGCATCAGCGGCGCACGCAGCGACCATCGTCAATACGGCGGGCCCGCCCTTGCCTGCACTCGCCGCCACCGCAGCAAGCACGAGCGCAAGTGCGCCACGCAAGGCCGCGCGCGGGCCGGGGGCAAGGCCTGCCGCCGCGCCCGGCGACAGCGATGTCGCCCTGCTGGCCGCGATGGTCGCCCATGCGCACCGGCAAGAAGCCACGGTGACGCCCACGCGCGACGTGGTGCTGCGCAAGCAGGGGCAGACGCAGGCACAGGAACGGGAACAGGAACAGGAACAGGAAACGATGGAACTGTTACAGCGCTGCAAGCAGTTGGGCCTGATCGAAGGCATGCTGTGCCGTTCGCGCATCTGTTCAGGCCGCTGGGACAGCGATCCCGCCTGCCATTGAGGCTGGCGCGCCCTATGCGAGCTCAGGCGGGCGATGCACACACCGGGCAGCACGACGGTGATGGCGCACAAGAGCGCGCCCGACGTCGGCAAGGCCGCCTTGGGCAGCAATGGCTTACCGGCCTGCTGCAGATTGACTTGCGCGCGCCAAACTTCAAGGCGTGGCGGCAGGCGCCCAACGCTGACAGTTGCATGCCCGGCACGCACGCATAGCATTCGATGCAGACGGGCTAGTCGCGGCTATGCAACAGCGGTGATCGAGGCTGTCACAGGATGCCCGGGTGAGCGGCAGCATCCATGCGGCCTTGTAAAAAGCCTTCCATCAGCGCCAGCAAGGCCTGCGGCTGCTCCTGGTGCGGCGTATGACCGCATTGCTCGACCATGGCGGGCACGGCGTTGAGCGCCTGCGCCACGATCGTGTCGACCTGGGCCGCGCTAGCGTACTGATCCTCGCTGCCCTGCACCACTAGCGCCGGGCATTCGACGGAAGGCAGCAGGTATTCGATGTTCCAGAACTGAAACCCATAGCTGAGCCAGGTATCCGACCAGGCCTTGAAGACGGTCTTCGTCTTGTCGCCATGGTATGCCGCCAGCGCGCGCAGCTTGCCCTCGCTGAACGCCGCATCCGCCACGCGGATGCCATCGAGCGTGATGCCCTCGACAAACACGTGCGCCGCCTCGGTAATAATGCCGCGCAAGCGCTGCGGCTGCTGCGCCGCATAAATGAGGGCGATGCTGCCGCCATCGGAGTGGCCGATGAGAAAATGGTCCTGCCCCGGCAGCAGTGCAGCGAGGACCTGCGGCAGCTCGCACAGCGCGTAGTCGTGCAAATAATGAATCTGGCGGCGCGCCGCCAGCGGCGACGACTGCCCGTAGCCGCAGCGGTCATACAGCAAGCCACGGCAGCCCGTCGCCTGGCACAACTGCGCGGGGAAATCTTTCCACATCGCACAACAGCCTAGCCCCTCGTGCAGGAATACCAGGCAGGGCTTGGCGGGGTCGCCTTCGATCAATTCATAATAGATATCAGTTTCGGCACTCAGGTTCAATATCGGCATGGGCTAGGCTCGCAACGGATTTTGCATCGACAGGTCGGCTGGTCCTATTGTGCCATTGTCCTGCGCAACATGCGTGGCATGCGCATAAAAATAGCCGACTGGAAACGATCTTGTGGCGTGCCTGCAAACTGTTTGCGCCAGCACAAGCGTGCGCCGTTTTTCCGCTGGCCTTGCGCGCTTTTTGACCGCGCGTTTACCTAGAATGACTTACTCCAACAGCATGGAGCAGGCGTTTACCCTATCAGCCTGGACGTGACACTGGCCGTCACGACAACAGATCGGGCGTCTTGCCGCGCGACGTCAGGCGCGGCGTCCAAACTATCGATCAGGAGTACATCATGGAAATGAAAGTAGAACATCGCACCGGTAGCAACCTGGCCCCGGAAACCACCGATTTGCCGATGGAACAGGAAGGAAAAAGCGCCAAGGGCGCTGCCGCACAGAACTTAAACCTAAGCTCAGCGGCCTTCACCACCTATTACACGTGGAGCGCCAATGGCGTGCATCCTTCGGTCAACTTCGCCAATGCCAACGTGAAAGCCAATTCGCGCGTATTAATTAACATCAGCGAATATGGCGCGAATGCCCAGGATCGCTTCATTGGCGCGGCGCGCATGGCCGTGTACAACATCGCCCCGTACAACGGCGGCTTCCGTGCCTGGGTCGATATAGCCTGGGGCAGCCCGCTCAAAGTGCGTTTCGACGTGTTTGTCGATCCCTGATCCACGCAGCACCCAGCGTGCGCCGGCCACCAGCGGGAAAGCACGCGCATAGCAAAAAGGGCCGCGTGTTGCCACGTGGCCCTTTTTCTGCTTGCTGCTTGTTCTGGCTCCCCGACCTGGACTCGAACCAGGGACCTGCGGATTAACAGTCCGTCGCTCTACCAACTGAGCTATCAGGGAATTGAGGCCGAATTATATACGTCAATATTTCTCATGTCCAGTGCTCGCTGTCAGCGCAAAGTAGCGATGTTCCCTCTGCGCCAAGTACAGATGTCCGCTGGCATGTGTCCAAGCGGAGGATAGGATATTGATCAAGATGACGAGCAAGGACTTGCTGCGCAACTAAGTAATGACGCAGCTGATGGCAGACGCGCATCGGCAGGACGAGGCGCTGACGCCAGACAGGGCGAGCCCACAGGTAGCGGCCGCGTCCGTCTGCGCAGCGCCACGCAAGATAGTAGAATAGGCATGCCTTGCCTATATGCAAGGCGCTCAACGGCATGCCGGCAACGGGGCGTCAATCACGTCGCCGAGCGGACATGCGCTTGCAAGGTTCACCTTGCCCGTGGTTTACTGCTCTCGCCCGACATGACAGAATCAAGCGCACCCCTGGTTGACAAGCACAGCAGCGGCGACAGTTCGGCGACAATTGCCGAGCATATGGCGGCAGCCATCGTGGCGCGCCAATTACCGCCTGGCACGCGACTGCGCGAAGAGGCGCTGTGTCGACTGTATGGCGTCAGCCGCACCAAGATCCGCGCCGCTCTGCTGATCCTGTCGAAAGACAAACTGATACGCATGGTGCCCGACAAGGGCGCCTTCGTCAGCCAACCAAGCGAAGCGGAAGCACGCGACATCTTTGCTGCGCGGCGCATCGTCGAGGCGGCCCTGGCGCGCGAATTCGTCGCCCGGGCCAAGCCTGCCGACTACCGGCTGCTGGAACGGCACCTGAAAGCGGAGCGCCTTGCGCTGGCGAAGGCGACGCCGATGCGCTCGCAACTGCTGGGTGACTTCCACGTCTTGCTGGCCGACATCGCCGGCAACGCCGTGCTGCGCGACATCGTGCGCGAACTGGTGGGCCGCAGTTCGCTAATCACCATGTTGTACCAATGCGGCCACGCTGCCGCCTGCTCGTACGACGAACACGGCCGCTTTCTCGAGGCCGCGCGCAGCGGCGACGCGGACCTGGCGGCGCGCCTGATGGTCGAGCACTTGACGCATGTGGAAGCGGCCTTGCGCTTCGACGGCAGCGCCAGTGACGACAAAAAAAACCTGGTGGCGGCGCTGCTGATGTGAACAACGCCAGCATCAAAAAAGGCCGCCCCTGCGGATGCGAAGGCGACCTGTCTGATGCGGCGGCAACTGCTTGCCAGCAAGCGGCTTATTCGCTCAGATAAATAAACTTGAACAGGAAAATGGCGGCAATGATGTAGGCGACGACCGACACTTGCTTGCCCTTGCCCGTCAACAGTTTCAATACGGCGTAGGTGATGAAGCCGAACGCGACGCCGCTGGCGACCGAATACGTGAATGGCATCATCAGCGCGGTGATGGCGGCCGGGATGCTTTCCGTGCTGTCGTCCCAGTCGATATAGGTCAGTTCGCGCAGCATCAAGCAGGCCACGTACAACAGCGCTGGCGCCGTCGCATAAGGCGGGACCGTGTGCGCCAACGGCGCAAAGAACAGGCTGCCCAGGAACAGCAGCGCGACGGCCACGGCGGTCAAGCCCGTGCGGCCACCCGCTTGCACGCCGGCCGCGCTTTCCACGAAGGCCGTGGTACTGGACGTGCCCAGGCAGGCGCCGGCAGCAATCGCCGTGCTGTCAGCCAGCAAGGCCTTGTTCATGCGCTCCATCTTGCCGTCTTTCAGCAAGCCGGCGCGGTTGGCCACACCCATCAGGGTGCCTGTCGCATCGAACAATTCGACCAGGAAAAATACCAGCACCACGTTGACGATGCCGATCGACAGCGCGCCCATGATGTCGAGCTTGAACAGGGTCGGCTCAATGGCGGGCGGCACCGAGACGATGCCGTTGAACTGATTGCCGCCAACGAAAAAGCTGGCGATGGTAATGGCGAGGATGCCGATCAGGATGGCGCCCGGCACTTTCAGCCGGTCCAGCGCGACGATGATGAAGAAACCGAGGATGGCCAAGATAGGCGCCGCCTGGTGCAAGTCACCGAGGGCGATGATGGTGGCCGGGTTGGACACCACCACGCCCGCGCTTTTCAAGGAAATGATCGCCAGGAACAGGCCGATACCGACAGTAATGGCCGTGCGCAGCGCGGGCGGGATGCTGTTGATGATCAACTCGCGCACCTTGAACAGGCTGACCAGGATGAACAGGCAGCCGGAAATGAAGACGGCACCCAGCGCCACTTCCCAGCTCATGCCCATGCCCTTGACCACCGTGTACGAGAAATATGCATTCAAGCCCATGCCCGGCGCCAGCGCGATCGGATAGTTCGCGTACAGGCCCATGATCAGGGTGCCGATGGCGGCCGCCAGACAGGTCGCAACGAAGACGGCGTCCTTCGGCATGCCCGCGTCGCCAAGGATGGATGGGTTGACGAAGATGATGTAAGCCATCGTCAGGAATGTGGTCAGGCCGGCCAACAGCTCAGTGCGCACATTGGTCCCGTTGTCCTTCAATTTGAAATAGCGTTCCAGGAACTGCATAATTAACCCCTTGTTTTGGTAAAACCGCGCGCCTGGTCTTGGACTATGCGCATCTTTTTTTCTTGCAACAGCTCATTACTTGCTCGGCGCGCTGGCCGGCTTGAAGGCCCACCAGCGGCTACCCGCAAAATTCCAGACCAGCCCGATTCCCGTCGCCAGCACCTGCGCCAGCCAGTAATACCAGCCCAACTGGTGCACCAGCAACCACATCAGGCCAGTATTGATGCACCAGCCTATGCCCAGCAAGGTGAAATACTTGCTGGCCGCCTCGCCATGCCCCTTCTCGCTTTTAAACGTGAAGAAGTAATTGAGCAGGTAGTTGACGACAGAACCCATGATGTAGCCGATGCCGGAAGCGGCGGCGGCGCTGATGCCAGCCCATTCCACGCCGCCCCACAGCACGCTGTATTGCACGGCCGTACCGGAAGCGCCGACGGCGGCGAAACGCAAAAATTGCTGATACAGGGAATGGGACATGGTCAATTTTCAAATGAGACGAAAGAATAAACAGGCTCGGGCCAGAATAAAAAATGGCTACGATTGCTCGTAACCATTTTTCAGCCTGCATTTTACTGCAAGTTGCGCCCAACGTTCATATTCTCCGCCGCGGATCCCCCGCTTTGCCCCTCAAGCGCTGCGCTTGCCGCTGACCTACGCATTGCCCTTCGAGCTTATTGCTGGGTGCCTGGCGGTCCCCATGGCACATCCAGCGGGCGATATGGACGCTACACGCAGGCCCTGAAACGCAAAAAGCCCAACCGGTAAAGGCTGGGCTTTTTGCTACTACATGTTCTGGCTCCCCGACCTGGACTCGAACCAGGGACCTGCGGATTAACAGTCCGTCGCTCTACCAACTGAGCTATCAGGGAAAAGAGGCCGCATTTTATAGGGTAAATTTTGCGATGTCCAGATTACCGCGTGAAAAATGTGTATTTTCCCTGTCTCAAGGTATCCGGCGACGCTCAGCCGCAATCAGCCCGGATGCGCTTGCGGATAGTAGTCAACGACCAGCACCCGCCCCAGCCATGGCTTGAGCTGCTGAACAAAGGCGAGATGGGCAGCATGGGACAAATACACGTCGCGCGCGCCGGCGTCATCAAAGGTCAGGGTAAAGCAATCGGTAAAGCCATCATCGAGGCCTTCCGGGCTGACATTCGCCCCCCATTCAAATTGCCGCACGCCGGGAATGCTGTGCTGGAGCTGCGAAAACGCATCAACGAGTTCGGCATGCTTGGCGGGAGTAATCGCGTCGAGGAAGTCGCACAGAACGATGTGGCGCAAGGCGGAAGTACAAGTCATGATTGGGAGCTCCTGAGATGATGCATTCAGGATAGCGCAAAACGCGATCATGCACAGACAAGCGCTGCTGTCTGCGCTGAACAACAAAAAAGGCCATGTTTTTCAACATGGCCTTCCGAATTCTGGCTCCCCGACCTGGACTCGAACCAGGGACCTGCGGATTAACAGTCCGTCGCTCTACCAACTGAGCTATCAGGGAAAAGAGGCCATATTATATAGGGCAAGTATGCACCTGTCCAGATTCCCATAGGGAAATTCTTCGTTTTCCAGCGGACTCGCCCTTGCGGCGGAAAACAAAAAAGGCCACGTTTTTCAACGTGGCCTTCCGAATTCTGGCTCCCCGACCTGGACTCGAACCAGGGACCTGCGGATTAACAGTCCGTCGCTCTACCAACTGAGCTATCAGGGAAAAGAGGCAATATTATATGTCGACTTTTCCGCATTTGCAAGATTGATACTGCACCTCGAGCAATGCGGCTGTTGCCGACTTTCCACTGCCATCAGCGCAACATTACATGCAGCGCCGAAGAAGCAAGATCTTAAAGCACTTTGGCGATTGCGTCAATGACGATGTCGATATTGCGCGAATTCAATGCTGCCACGCAGATGCGGCCCGTGTCGACGGCGTAGATCGATTGCGCGCGCAAGGACGCCACTTGCTCTTTGCTCAGGCCCGAGTATGAGAACATGCCGATTTGCTCGCGCACGAATTCGAAGTCGTGCGCTGGCGCCTTGACCTTCAGCTTTTCCACGAAGGCGTTGCGCATTTCACGGATGCGCACGCGCATGCCGGCCAGTTCCTCTTCCCACAGTTGGCGCAGTTCTGGCGTGGCCAGGACGGTGGCAACGACCTTGCCGCCATGCGTAGGCGGGTTCGAGTAGTTGGTGCGCACGACGCGCTTCAATTGCGACAGCAGACGGGCTGCTTCCTCGGCACTGGCAGCGACGACGCTCAGCGCGCCGACGCGCTCGCCGTACAGCGAGAACGATTTCGAGAACGAGTTCGACACCAGCAGCGGGCCGCCCGCGTCGGCGAAGCGGCGCACCACGGCACCATCTTCGGCGATGCCGCTGGCAAAGCCCTGGTAAGCCATGTCCAGGAACGGCACCAGGGCGCGCGAGGTGACCACGCTGATGATCTGCTCCCACTGGGCGACGCTCAGGTCGGCGCCGGTCGGGTTATGGCAGCAGGCGTGCAGCAAGACGATGGAGCCGGCTGGCATGGCGTTCAGGCTGGCCAGCATGCCGTCGAAATTGACGCCATGGGTCGCTGCATCATAGTACGTGTAGTTATTCACGACGAAACCGGCGCTCTCGAACAGGGCGCGGTGATTTTCCCAGCTTGGGTCGCTGATGTAGACCTGGGCACCCGGCGCGAAGCGCTGCAGGAAGTCGGCACCGATCTTCAGTGCGCCCGTGCCGCCGATGGCTTGCACGGTAATGGCGCGGCGCTCTTGAATAACGGCGCTATCGGCACCAAATACAAGCTCCTGCACCGCCTTGTCGTAGGCAGCCAGGCCTTCGATCGGCAGGTAGGTGCGTGGCGAAGCCTGTTCGATCAGGATGGCTTCTGCCTTGCGTACGCAAGCTAACAGAGGCACTTTACCGTTGTCGTCATAATACACGCCGACGCCCAGATTGATTTTGGCGGGATTCTGGTCCGCGTTAAATGCTTCGGTGATGCCCAGGATCGGGTCGCGTGGGGCCATCTCGATGGCGCTAAACAGACTGGCAGAAACAGTTGGGTTCGTCATGATAAGATTGGATTCGATTGGAAGCAGGTTCACAGCGGAGTTGTAGACAGCGCCCCAAATACAACGCCAGGGCCGCCAGCAGAGCACTATTCTAACAAAGGTCTGATTCACATGCCCGAATTATCTACCGCCAGCGAGGCGGAAAGCGCAATTATCTCTTTCCCGGAATCCCCCTTCAAGCTGCACCAGCCCTTCTCCCCGGCCGGCGATCAGCCGGCGGCAATCACCCAATTGTCCGAGGGAATCGCCGATGGCCTGGCCTTCCAGACGCTGCTGGGCGTGACCGGTTCGGGCAAGACTTACACCATGGCCAACGTCATCGCGCGCATGGGCAGGCCGGCCATCGTCTTCGCGCCCAACAAGACGCTGGCGGCGCAGCTGTACAGTGAGTTTCGCGACTTTTTCCCGCAAAATGCGGTCGAATACTTCGTCAGCTACTACGATTACTACCAGCCCGAAGCGTACGTGCCACAGCGCGACCTGTTCATCGAGAAGGACTCCTCGATCAACGAGCATATCGAGCAAATGCGTTTATCGTGCACCAAATCGCTGATGGAACGGCGCGACGTCATCATCGTCGCCACCGTCTCGGCCATCTACGGTATCGGTAACCCCAACGAATACCACCAGATGATTCTGACGTTGCGCGTAAAAGACAAAGTCAGCCAGCGCGACGTCATCGCGCGCCTGATTCAGATGCAGTACACACGCAACGAGGTCGATTTCGGCCGCGGCACCTTCCGCGTGCGCGGCGATACCATCGACATTTTCCCCGCCGAGCATGCGGAACTGGCGGTGCGCCTGGAAATGTTCGGCGACGAAATCGAATCGATCCAGCTGTTCGACCCCTTGACGGGCCGCGTGCGGCAAAAAATCCCGCGCTTTACCGTGTACCCGGGTTCGCACTATGTGACGCCGCGCTCTACCGTGTTGCGCGCCGTGGAAACCATCAAGGACGAGCTGCGCGAACGCCTGGAGTTCTTCCGCAAGGAAAATAAGCTGATCGAAGAGCAACGGCTGGAACAGCGCACGCGCTTCGACCTGGAAATGATGGCCGAAATCGGCTTCACCAAGGGCATCGAAAACTATTCGCGCCACCTGTCCGGCGCGCTGCCGGGCGAACCGCCACCGACCCTGGTCGACTATCTGCCAGCCGACGCCCTGATGTTCCTCGACGAGTCGCACGTACTGACGGGCCAGCTGAGCGCCATGTACAACGGCGACCGCTCGCGCAAGACCAACCTGGTCGACTATGGCTTCCGCCTGCCGTCGGCGCTCGATAACCGGCCCTTGAAATTCGAGGAGTTCGAGCAAAAGATGCGCCAGACGGTGTTCGTCTCGGCGACCCCGGGCGACTACGAAAAGAACCATTCGGACCAGGTAGTCGAACAAGTGGTGCGCCCCACGGGCCTGGTCGACCCGCAGATCATCGTGCGTCCGGCCAGCAGCCAGGTGGACGACCTGATGTCGGAAATCGTCGAGCGCATCAAGAAGGACGAACGCGTGCTGGTCACCACCCTGACCAAGCGCATGTCGGAGCAATTGACGGAATACCTGAGCGACCATGGCATCAAGGTGCGCTACCTGCACAGCGATATCGAAACGGTGGAGCGCGTGGAAATCCTGCGCGACCTGCGCCTGGGCACCTTCGACGTGCTGGTGGGGATCAACCTGCTGCGCGAAGGCCTGGACTTGCCGGAAGTGTCGCTGGTCGCCATCCTCGACGCGGACAAGGAAGGCTTCTTGCGCTCCGAGCGCAGCCTGATCCAGACCATCGGGCGCGCCGCGCGTAACCTGAACGGTACGGCCATTTTGTACGGCGACCGCATCACCGACTCCATGCGCCGCGCCATCGACGAGACGGAACGCCGCCGCGCCAAGCAGATCGCCTTCAACACGGCGAACAACATCATCCCGATCGGCGTCAAAAAATCGATCCGCGAAATGATCGACGGCGTCTACAGCCCGCAGGAAGCGCGCGAAACCCTGCAAGTGGCGCAGGAAGCGGCAAAGTTCGAAGCCATGAGCGAGAAACAGGTGAGCAAGGAAATCAAGCGCCTGGAAAAACTCATGCTCGACCACGCCAAGAACCTGGAGTTCGAAAAAGCGGCGCAAGTGCGCGACCAGTTGCACATCCTCAAGCAGCAACTGTTCGGCGCGCCGGGTACCGACAACGTGGCGTCGATACTGGGCAAGTAAGCGCCAGCAATGGTGTCGGATAACGGCGCTTCGCGTCGAATCCGACACCTGCAGATCAGTCGTCCCCTGCACGGTCAGCTGCGGCATGCACAGCACGGCTACCGCAGCGCGCAGCGCGCGACGAATACTTCAGTGACGAAATCAGGTACGGCTGCACGGAAGGCCGGTACAGCGCCAGCAGGGCCCTGCAATACGCCGCCAGTGACCGCTAGCGTCGCCTACTGATCGTCACTGACTGCGGCGCGTGCCGACAAGCCCAGCATCAAGAACAACATTCCCAGCGTGCATCGCCACATTGTTCTTTCCCTTCAGTGAATGTCCAGTTGGTCTTTGTCGAGCCGCTTGTAGTGCAGCAATGAGTACAGGATGACCAGCGGCACCCAGGCCAGCGCCAGCACCAGCAACAGCCAGCCCGGGGCGCCCAGTGCGAGTGCACCGAGCCCCAGCAGACCGCTACCGACCATCAGCCGCGCCGCCAGCCGGTGCGTGGCATACCAGACGCGCTCGCTGGCCAGCGTCCACGGCGTACGGATACCGAAAAAGAAATTGCGGCGCACCTTGCCCATCGGATTGCCCATCAGTACCAGCATCAGCAACAGCCCGGCCGGCACCGCGCTCGATATCGGCACCGCCATGCCCATGGCGCTGGCCAACACCAGGCCATGCACGTACGCGAGCAGGCCCAGCACGACGACGAAGTTGTAATAAAAGGTGGGGGCGAACGGCTGCACTTCGAAGCGCTGCGGCGACAGCGATGGCAGCAGCAAAGCCAGCAGCAGGATGAAGGCCATCAGGCCCGGCCCCAGCAGCCACAGCACCGCGCGCGGCGCGTAGTCGTCCACCTCGCCCCGGTAATTCCAGTGTATCGCCACCACATCGGGCAACTGCGGCCAGGCGTACACAGTGGCCGCACAGACGGCCGCGATCATCAACAGGCTCAGGGCGATAAAGCGCGCTTTCATCATTTTCTCTCCTTGTGGTCGGTATCGGTCAGGTCCAGCATCCACGCCAGCACATCTTGCAGTACGGTGGTGTTGAGGCCATACCAGATGGTCTGGCCTTCGCGCCGGCGCGTGATCAGGTCGGCATCGGCCAGCACCGAAAAATGGTGCGACATGGTCGGCTTGCTCATGTCAAAACGGGCGGCCAGGTCGCCGGCCGTCATTTCGCCGGCCCGCAGCAGCCGCAGGATTTCGCGCCTTGCAGGGTCGGCAATCGCCTTGAAGGCACTGTTGGCGGCATTCATATTAAGATAAATGTCTAATTAGATAGTTATCTAAATATAGAAGCAACTGCGGCATGGGTCAAGCGATTTTCAGCAGCAGCGCCGGGCATAAGACGGCCGGGGCACGATTCCCGGCCCTGCTCTCGGACCCAGTCCGGCAGCGCCCTACTCTGGCAGCGAATAGTCGATGTCGTAGACACGCTGGCCGTTTTCAATGCGCATGGCCAGGGTGCCGCTGATGCCCGTCAGTTGCCCGCTGCCGGAATACGGCACGATGACGATACTCAGCTCCTGCCTGCCGTCGGCCATGGTGCCGAAATGCTGTACCACGAAGCTGCCCTCTTTGCCCTGCAGGACACCCGTGATGGCTTCCATGGCGACATAGCCTGCCGCGCCTTCGGTATCGCTCACGGCGTTGAGCATCTGCCCCGTGGCAGTGGCGACCAGGTCGCCCGCATACACCTTGTCAAGCAGCACCCTTCCCAAGCTCGTGCGCCCCGCGCGTTGCGGCGTCGTCGCCGGCGTCATGCTGATGCTAAAGTTTCCCGTGGCGTGCGCGTGCATGCGATGATCTTTCTCTGTAGACGAGGCGGCGCCGGCTGGCGCCACCGATGATAGACAATATGCGGCCAGCATCAGGCCCGACCAACTGCGTGATTTCATGATTGCCTTCCGGTCAATGCGAGAGGGCCAGCTTAAGGCCGTGCCGGAGAAAAATATTGGATAAAGCCGACAGCGCGGCCAATCTGCTCGATGTGCGGGCGCAGGCACCGAAAGGCATCGTCGATCCACAGGCGGCGGCGCGCCGGATACGCCTGGCGACCTATCCGCCGCCTGCCGCACTGGCGCCGTTCGTCGAGTATTGCTGGGTGGTCGAATGGGACAGGCGGGGCTGCGCACCGGAGACGCAACGCGTGCTGCCATATCCGAACGCCCACCTGGTTTTCGATGCAGGGCACAGCGCCATTCATGGCGTGGTGCGCGGCGCCTTTGACAGGCCTTTGATCGGTGCGGGTAAGGTATTGGGCGTGCGTTTCGCGCCGGGCGGCCTGCGCCCGTTCATCACGCAGCCACTGTCAAGCTTCACCGACACGACCATCGCAGCCGATGCGCTGCTGGGCATGCCGGCAGCGCAAGCCGAGGCGCGGGTACTAGGCAAGTCCGACGATCTGGCGATGGTGGCGCAGGCACAGGAACTGCTGCTGGCAAAACTGCCGCAAGTCGATGCTGCTGCACTGCTGGCCGCCCGCCTGACTGCCGCGGCAGCGGCCCACAACGGTCCGGCGAGTGTGGCGCAACTGTGTGAAAAAATGGCCATTGGCGAACGCAGGCTGCAGCGCCTGTTCGCCGACTACGTAGGCGTGCCGCCGAAATGGGTCATCCAGCGCTACCGCCTGCAAGAGGCGATCTGGCGCCTGGCGCAGCCCGATGCACCCGACCTGGCCAGCCTGGCGCATGCACTGGGTTTTTTTGACCAAGCCCATTTCAGCCGCAGTTTTGCACAGCTGGTGGGCAGCACGCCGCTCGACTATCGCCGTTCGCAGCTGCCCAAGCCTGCCTAGCTGGCCTAGCTGGCCGCCTTGACGTCGTCCATATAGGCGCCGATGATGCTGGCGAAATCGGCGTCCGCCGTCAAACCCAGCGCTTCGGCGCGGGCCGTATCCCAGGCGCCGGGCCAGCTCTTGACGATGCGCTCGATGGCGGGATCGGGCGCGTAGCTGATGCGGGCCACGACATCAGCGCCAGCGACTTGCTCCAGCGCGGCGATCATTGCGCCCACGCTGACCGACAGCCCCGGCAAGTTCACCGTGCGGCTGGCGCCGAAGGATGCGCCCGCCAATTCGTGCCCGGCGATCAGGGAGGCGATGGCGCCGCGCGGCGACAGCAGCCACAGACGCAGATCGGTGGCCACGGGGCAGACGCAAGCGTCGCCGTTCAACGGTTCACGGATGATGCCGCTGGCGAACGACGATGCTGCCTTGTTCGGCTTGCCCGGACGCACGCTGATGGTTGGCAGGCGCAGCACGCGGCCATCGACAAAGCCGCGGCGGCTATAGTCGTTGAGCAGCAATTCGCCGATGGCCTTTTGCGCGCCATATGACGACTGGGGATTCAGGGCCGTCGTATCTTGCACCACCTCGGGCAGCTGGCCGCCATACACGGCCACGGAGCTGGTAAACACGACCTTCGGTTTGTGCCCCAGTTCGCGGCAGATATCGAGCAGCAAACGCGAGGCATCAAGGTTGATGCGCATGCCCAGCTCGAAATCGGCTTCGGCCTGGCCGCTGACGATGGCCGCCAGGTGGAAGATCGAGCTGGTCTGCGTGTCGATGGTGGCGCGCATCAGGGCGCCGTCGGCGATATCTCCCGTGACGACTTTCACGCGGGCGTCATTGAAATCATGCGCGGCCACCACATCGACCAGCACCAGCTCGCTGATCGTTTGCAATTGGCCCTGACTGTCCGTCAGCTGGCCCTGGGCCAGCAACTGGCGCGCCAGGCGCTGCCCCAGGAAACCGGCACCGCCGGTGATCAATACTCTCATGTGATATCTCCTTATCTGTTCGAATTATTCAAGTAGGGCGCGAGCCAGCCCAGGCCATCTTCGGTGCGCCCGCGCGGACGGTACTCGCAGCCAATCCAGCCTTCGTAGCCCAGCTCATCGAGCAGCCTGAATAAATACGCGTAATTGACTTCGCCATCGTCCGGCTCATGGCGTGCCGGAACGCTGGCGATCTGCACGTGGCCGATACCATCGACATTGTTCTGGAACGTCATGGCGATATCGCCCTCGACAATCTGCGCGTGGTAAAAATCCATCTGCACCTTGACGTTGGGCGCGCCCGACTCCAGGCGCAGTGCATGGCCCTGCGCCTGCCTGACGAGGAAATAGCCAGGCATGTCGCGCCCGTTGATGGGCTCGATCAAGAGTTCAATGCCATGCTCGCCCACGGCCTTGGCCGCGTACTTCAAATTGGCCAAATAGGTGGCGCGGTGCAGCGCGAGGTCGGCACCGACGGGCAGCAGGCCGGCCATCATGTGCACGCGTGGCGTGCCCAGCGCCAGCGCATACTCGATGCCACGCGCCACGCCGGCGCGAAACTCCGCTTCGCGGCCCGGCAGCGAGGCAATGCCACGCTCACCGGCCGCCCAGTCGCCCGGAGGCAGGTTGAACAGCACGTTCTGCAAACCATGCTGGCGCAACCAGCCGGCCACTTCCTGCGGCGCGTAATCGTAAGGAAACAGGAATTCGACGGCCTGGAAACCCGCTTGCGCGGCGGCGGCGAAGCGCTGCGGGAAAGGCACTTCGTTGAACATCATGGTCAGATTGGCGGCAAAACGGGGCATGCGTATCTCCTGGATTTCTTATATGTCGAGTTTGAAGGTGTGTTTCAGGTCCGCGATCTGTTGCGCGTCGAGCGGGCGCGTGGGCACGTCGCGCAGCAGCAGGAATAGCTTGGCCGTCTCTTCCAGTTCCTCGGCCGCATACACGGCCGCTTCCAGGCTGCTACCCGAGACCACAGGACCGTGGTTGGCCAACAGCACGGCCGAATGCTTGCGGGCCATGGCGCCAATCGCGCCCGCCAGCGCCGGGTCACCCGGACGGTGGTAAGGTAGCAGCGGCAAACGCCCCACTTTCATCACAAAGTAGGGCGTGAGCGGCGGGATGCAATCGTCATGATTCAGGCCACACATGCACGACACGGCCGCCGAATGGGTCGAATGCAAATGCACGATGGCGCCCGCGCCGGCGCGCTCCTGGTACATGGCGCGGTGCAAAAATGCCTCCTTCGAGGGCGGCGCGCCGCTCAGCAACTTGCCGTCCCAGTCCAGCTTTGACAGTTGAGCGGGATCGAGCCGCCCCAGGCTGGCGTTCGTCGGCGTGAGCAGCCAGCCATCGGACAGACGCACGCTCAGGTTGCCGCTGCTGCCCGCCGTCAAGCCCCGCTCGAACAGCGACTTGCCAAAATCGACGATCTGCTCGCGCTGGCGCATTTCTTCTGCAGAAGTATGAATCGCAGCGACACTCATGCCAGCACCTGCCAGGCTTTGCTGAAGAAATCGACCGTGCCAAAATTGCCGGACTTGAGGGCCAGCAGCAAAGGCGCCCTGTCATCGCCGCACGGCGCAGGCAAGGCTTGCGTCCAGGGCACGCCAGGGTCGATCTCGGGGCCGATGCGCAAGCCCGCCACGCCCAAGGCCTTGACGACGGCGCCCGAGGTTTCACCACCAGCGACGATCAACTGGCCCACGCCGAGGCGCACCAGCCCTTGCGCAATGGCGGCCAGGGTTTCCTCGACGAGGGCGCCGGCGCGCTCGACACCGAGCTGTGCCTGCACGGCGCGCACGGCGTCCGGCGTGGCCGTGGCATAGACCAGGACAGGGCCTTGCGCCAGGTGCGCGCCAGCCCACGCCAAAGCCTGTTCCACCACGCCAGCGGCTACCTCGCCACCTGCCGCCAACTGCAAGGGATCGATGTGGAATGACGGTGCGCGCTCGCGCAAGTGTGCCACCTGCTGCTGCGTGGCCACCGAGCAGCTGCCCGAAATCACGGCGCGAAAACCGCAGGCCGGCGGCAAGCGCCCGGCCTGGCCCGCAGGCGACGGCGACAACTGACCCCGCTGGCGGAAATTTTGCGGCAGTCCCAGCGCGATGCCGGAGCCGCCCGTAATCAGTTTCAAGTCGGCGCAGGCCGCGCCGATGGCTTCCAGGTCGCGGTTCGAGACGGCATCGACGACGGCAAAGTGGCAGCCCTGGCCGCGCAATTCCGTAAAGCGCTGGGCAATGGCGGCGGCGCCCTTCTCCACGACGGAGAAGTTGGCCAAGCCCACTTTTGATGCCACCTGCTGCTGCAGCACGCGCACCAGGTTCGAATCGGTCATCGGCGTCAAGGGATGGTCGCGCATGCTCGACTCGGCCAGCGGCACCTCACCGACGAACAGATTGCCCTTGTAGATGGTGCGGCCATTCGCCGGGAACGCCGGGCAGGCAATCGTGAAGTCCGTGTCAAGCGCCCGCATCAAGGCCTCGGCCACGGGACCGATATTGCCGCGCGGCGTGGAGTCGAACGTGGAGCAGTACTTGAAGTAAAACTGGCGGCAGCCCGCCTGCTGCAGCCAGGCCAGCGCGGCCAGCGATTCGGCCACCGCTTCTTCAGGCGCATTCGTGCGCGACTTGAGGGCGATGACGACCGCATCGACATCGTCAGGTGGTGGCCCTTGCGGCACGCCAATCAACTGCACCGTGCGCATGCCGGCCTTGACCAGCATGCCGGCCAGGTCGGTGCCACCCGTGAAGTCATCGGCGATACAACCCAGTAGTACAGTCATGATTGTTCCTTCTTGATTCAGTTAAGCTTTCGCTGGCAATGTAATTCCAGGGAAAAGCTTGATGACGGCGCAATCGTCCTCGCCGCCAAAACCGGCGGCCGACGCCTGCATGAACATCTGGTGCGCGGTAGCCGACAACGGTAATGGGAAGACGCTTTTTTTTGCGAAATCGAGCACGATGCCCAGGTCTTTCACGAAGATGTTCACGGCCGATAGCGGCGTGTAGTCGCCCTTGAGGATATGCGGCACGCGGTTCTGGAACATCCAGGAACTGCCGGCGCTGTTCGAAATGACTTCGTACAGGGCGTCCGGATCGCAGCCGGCACGCAGGCCCAGCGCCATCGCTTCGGCGGCGGCGGCGATGTGCACGCCGGCCAGCAGCTGGTTGATCATCTTCACCTTCGAGCCCTGCCCCGGCTGCTCACCCAGGCGATACAGCTTGGCGCAAATGGCATCGAAAACACCGCTGCATGCGTCAAACGCGTCCGGCGCGCCAGCCGCCATCACCGACATTTCGCCCGAGGCTGCCTTTGCCGCACCACCGGAAATGGGCGCATCGATGAAGCGCAGCCCCATCGCCGCCAGACGCGCGCCGAGCGCTTCGGCAAATTCCGGCGCCACGGTAGCGCAAGCGATCACCACGCTGCCCGGCGCCAGGGCAATGGCCGCACCGTGCTCGCCAAACAGCACGTTCTCGGTCTGCTGCGCATTGACGACGACGATCAGCAGTGCCTGCACCTGCGCCGCGAGTGCAGCCGGCGAGGCGGCAGCATGGGCGCCCAAATCCACCAGCTTTTGCACGGCCTCAGGGCGCACGTCGCAAACTTGCACTGCAAAACCGGCGCGCAGCAGCGATTGCGCGATGCCCATGCCCATGGCGCCCAGGCCGATCACACCCACTTTTTCGATTATTGCAGTCATTATTTGCTCCACTTATTTATTGACGAGCTTGGCCGGCACCCGCATGATGATGAAGGCGCCAAACACGAGGATGCCGGCCAGCAGGTAGATGGCGATATCGGTCGACTGCGTCAAGTCCTTGATCGAACCGATCATGTAGGGCGCTGCGAAACCGGCCAGATTACCCACTGAATTGATGGCGGCGATGCCGGCAGCGGCTGAAACGCCACCGAGGAAGGCCGTCGGCAAGCTCCAGAACATGGGCGAGGCAGCCAGGATGCCACCGGCGGCGATCGCCAGGAAGAAGATGGCCCAGCCCGTATTGTTGGCGCCAGCGAGCGCGCTGCAGACGATGGCAGCGGCGCCCACCACCAGCGGGATGGCCATGTGCCAGCGCCGTTCGCGGTATTTATCCGAGCTGCGGCCCAGCAGTATCATCGACGCCACGGCCACCGAATACGGAATCGCCGTAAACAAGCCGATATTGAGCACGCCCGTCACGCCGGCCGCCTTGATCAGGCTGGGCAGCCAGAAGGTCAGCGAATACTGGCCCATCACGCAGCAGAAGTAAATCAGGGCCATGACCCAGATACGCGGGTCCGAGAACATGGCGCGGATCGACGGGTGCGCTACCTTGCCTTGCGCTTCCGTGGCGATGCGCTGCTCAAGGATGACTTTTTCCTCTTCCGTCAGCCACTTCGCGGCGCGGATGCTGTTGTCCAGGTACAGCAGCACGGCCACGCCCATCAGTGCGGCGGGAATCGCTTCGAGCACGAACATCCACTGCCAGCCCGCATAGCCGTGCCAGCCGGCGAAGGCTTCCATGATCCAGCCCGACAGCGGGCCGCCGATCAAGCCGGCCACGGGAATGGCGGCCATGAAGGTGCACACCATGCGCGCGCGGCGCTCGGACGGATACCAGTAGGTCAAATACAGAATGATGCCGGGAAAGAAGCCCGCCTCAGCGATGCCGAGCAAGAAGCGCATGACGTAGAACTGTGTCGGCGTGGTGACGAACATGAAGGCGCCAGAGATGACGGCCCAGGTGATCATGATGCGCGCGATCCACACGCGCGCGCCGATCTTGTGCAGCATGACGTTGCTGGGAACTTCGAACAGGAAGTAGCCAAGGAAAAACACACCCGCGCCCAGGCCATACACGGTTTCGGAAAACTGCAGGTCGGCCAGCATTTGCAGCTTGGCGAAGCCCACGTTAACGCGGTCGAGGTAAGCGACGATGTAGCACAGCATGAGGAAGGGAATGATGCGCCAGGTCACCTTGCGGTAGACGGCGTCGTCGATGCGTTTCTGGCTTGCGGGCGCGCCTGCCGGCTGCCCTGGCAATGCTTGCGATACTTCCATGCTAGTCTCCTGATCACTGAGGAATCGACCGTGCCGGGTTTTTATGGTCCACCGATGGTGGCTGGCAACTTGTCTAGAATTTGTATGGGTGTATATTATGTGTGTGTTTTGTGTGTGTCAAGCTGTATATTCCATATAATGGTGGGCAAGCAAGCCCCACAAAATCGTTAGCGCAAGGATGCACCCGATGGACCGCACGTATAGCTTTACCCTTCCCGCGCCGGAGCCCGCTGCGGGCAGTTTCACCACCGGCACCCTGGGCGCGAGGGTGGCAGCAAGGCTACACCAGCAAATCTACAACGATGGCTTGGCCAGCGGCACGCGCCTGCCCTCGGAGCAAGCCATGGCGACGCACTTCGGCGTCAGCCGCACGGTGCTGCGCGAAGCCATCGCCCTGCTGCAGGCAGACGGCATCGTCGCCACGCGCAAGGGCAGCGGTACGTTCGTGTGCGCCCAAGATGGCGCGAAGACCGGCGAACTGGGCGACGAGCTGACGCAGCAATCCGTGCAATCGCTGTTAAACCTGATCGAAGTACGCCAGGGACTGGAAGCGGAAATCGCCGCACTGGCAGCCGTGCGGCGCACGCCGGGCCAACTGGCCGATATCGAACACGCGCTACGGCGCATCGAGGAAGCGGTGGCGGCCGGCGTCGATGGCGTGGAAGAAGACGTGCGCCTGCACCTGTGCATCGCCGAAGCGACCGGCAACCCTTATTGGCCCAAATTCGTGGCCATGTTTGCCGACCCGATCCGCTCTGCCGTCAAAGTAACGCGCGCCAACGAAGCGCGGCGCGCGGACTTTTCCATCGAGGTGCGCCGCGAACATGAAAAGATCGTGCAAGCGATTGCCGACGGCGACCCGCAAGGTGCGCGCCAGGCGGCCATGGAACACATGCAGCACGCCGCCGAGCGTGTGCGCCTGGCCGACCGCGAATTCTGGCGCGGCGACGGCGGCGCGCTGGCGCGCACCCTGGGACGCGATCCCATCATGCAGAAATAGCCTGCTGCCGTTCAGGGATAGCTTGGCCGACGCATCTGGAACAAGCTCTCCGGGCCGATCTCAAAATAGTCAGCCGGCCCGCCGCCGCGCAATATCGGCGCTGCGGCCGCCGTGTCGTACACACCGGCCTTGAGCAGATGGCGCGCGATATGCACGCCCACCACTTCCCCCAGCACCAGCCAGCTACCGACGCCATCGCCGTTCAATCCTTGCAGCTCGATGATCTGCGTGCAGCGGCATTCGAACGCTACCGGGCTTTCGGCCACGCGCGGCACCTTGACGACGCGCGAAGCAAGCGGGTTCAAGCCTGCCAACGCGAACTCGTCGACTTCGGCCGGCGCCGCTGCGCAACTGACGTTCATGGCCTCGGCCAGCGGACGGGTCGCCAGATTCCAGACAAATTCGCCCGTCTGTTCGATATTGCGCAAGGTGTCCTTGCGGCCGATGCTGGAAAAACCGATCAGCGGCGGTGTGTAATTGAAGGCGTTGAAAAAACTGTAGGGCGCCAGGTTGAGCACGCCTTCGCCGCTGCGCGTGGCGATCCAACCGATAGGACGCGGCCCCACGATGGCGTTGAAGGGATCGTGCGGCAGGCCGTGGCCCTGCGCAGGTTCATAAAAATGCATATCGTCGGCCATGCGTGTTCCTGTCATCGTGGCGCTCACAGAAGCGCGCCTGGAGTGCCAGCTTAACAAAATAATCGCCCAGGCGCGTTTTTCACTACCCTCTAGGAGCGAAAGCTGCGCTCTCACCGAAAGCTGTTTACCGCGCCGTTGCAAATTTGCATACTGCTGCCACCGTCGGCACGGAAAGCCTGAAACAGATGCGCATCGACCTGGCGCAGCAGCTGGCAGCAACAGCTGGCAGCAAAAGATGGCCGCTGCCCTGCTCATCGTCCTTGCTCAAGATCAAGGGCTAACACCCTGCCGTCATGGGCGCGCCAGCCGGTACACCACGCTATCGATGTCGTAATGGCGTTGCATGCCCACGTATTGCATGCCCAGGCGCGTCATGACCTTGATCGAGGCGGCGTTGTCCGGGTGCGCCACGGCCACCACTTCAGGTGCACCAACGACGTCGAACGCATGCGCGACGATGGCGGCGGCGGCCTCGCTGGCGTAACCCTGGCCCCAGCTGGTGCGCGCCAGGCGCCAGCCGATTTCAAGCCGACTGCCTCTCTCGCCGCCTAGATGCTGCAGGCAGGCCATGCCCACCAGCGCACCATCGTCGAGGCGGATCAACGCCCACCATGAATAACCCCATTCGGCCCAGCGACCCATGGTGCGGACGATGGCCGCGCGCGTCGTCTCCTCTGTCTCCGGCTGACCCGCGTTCAGATAGGTCATGACCTCGGGATCGGTGTTGAGCGTGCGCATGCGCTCGTAATGGCTCTCGTTGATCGGCTCCAGGCGCAGGCGCGCCGTCGTCAGTATGGTCATCGCATTTCCCTGGACGAAAAAAAAAGACGATACACGATCGTCTTTTTTTTGCAAGCGCGCACGCAATTACTTGCCTGCTTCGCCCTTCTTGATCCACGCCGCCAGCTGGTGCGGACGCAGGCCGTCGTAGTCTTCGAACGGCTGATGTATCCATGGATTATGCGGCAGCTCTTCGAGGAAATAGTCAGGACGCACGACGGAACAGCCTTTGAGCCAGATTACGGCCGATTTGACTTCCGTCACGTCAGGGAAGTTATCCTTCAGGTGACGCGTGACTTTGTCCAGCGTGACGCCCGAATCGGCCAGGTCGTCGACCAGCAAGATGCGGCCAGCCAGCGGGCCCTTGGTCATGGTCATGTACTTGGCGATATCGAGGTCGCCGCGCACGGTGCCAGCGTCTTCGCGGTAGGAGCTGGTCGACAGGATCGCCAGCGGCAAATCAAAAATGCGCGAAAACACGTCACCAGGACGCACACCGCCGCGCGCCAGGCAAAGCACCTGGTCAAATTTCCAGCCCGATTCATAGACCTTGAGCGCCAGGCGCTCGATCAGGCGGTGATACTCTTCCCAGTTGACCCAGAGATGTTGATCGTTCGATTGTGGGGTAGTCATGATAGTGAACTCTTATTATTAGCGTGATTAAAAAAATCCGCCTTGCGGCGGATTGTGTCCAGCAGCTTACTCGAATGGATGGCGCAGCACGATCGTTTCTTCACGATCGGGACCAGTCGAAACCATGTCCACTGGCACGCCGACCAGTTCTTCGATGCGCTTGATGTAAGCGCGCGCCGTCGCCGGCAAGGCCGCCAGCGATTTCGCGCCGACAGTGCTTTCCGTCCAGCCTGGCATTTCTTCGTAGATCGGCTCGCAACGCGCTGCGTCTTCGGCGCCGACCGGGAAGATGTCGACGATCTTGCCGTCGAGCTTGTAGCCGGTGCACAGCTGCAACGTTTCCAGGCCATCCAACACATCAAGCTTGGTCAGGCACATGCCCGACACGCCGTTGATCTGCACGGAGCGGCGCAGCAAGGCGGCGTCGAACCAGCCGCAACGGCGGGCACGGCCCGTCACGGTACCGAATTCATGACCGACTTGGGCCAGGTGCAAGCCAACGCCCGCATCCGTTGGCAATTCCGACGGGAACGGGCCGGAGCCGACACGCGTCGTGTAAGCCTTGGTGATGCCCAAGATGTAGTGCAGCATGCCAGGACCGACGCCCGAACCGGCGGAGGCATTGCCTGCCACGCAGTTCGACGAAGTAACGAACGGATAGGTGCCGTGGTCGACGTCGAGCAGGGAACCCTGCGCGCCTTCGAACAGCAGGTTGGCGCCGGCCTTGTGCGCTGCGTACAGCGCGCTCGACACGTCGGCGACCATCGGACGCAGGCGCGGTACGTAGGCCAGCGCGTCGTCGAGGGTCTTCTGATAGTCGACTTTCGGCGCCTTCAGGTAGTTTTCCAGCACGAAGTTATGGTAATCGAGATTTTCCGCCAGCTTTTCAGCGAAGCGCGTCTCGTTGAGCAAGTCGGCGATACGGATCGCGCGGCGTGCCACCTTGTCTTCGTAGGCAGGGCCGATGCCCTTGCCGGTCGTGCCGATCTTGGCCGCGCCGCGTGCCGCTTCGCGGGCCGCGTCGAGTGCCGAGTGGTAAGGCAGGATGACTGGCGAGGCTTCGGAGATTTTCAGACGCGAAGCGACTTCGACGCCGACAGCTTCGAGCTTGTCGATTTCGCGCAGCACGTCCGGTACCGAGACGACGACACCGTTACCGATGTAGCAAGCGACGCCGGCGCGCATGATGCCCGAAGGGATCAGTTGCAACGCGGTCTTGACGCCGCCGATGACCAGCGTGTGGCCTGCATTGTGGCCGCCCTGAAAGCGCACCACACCCTGGGCGTGATCGGTCAACCAATCGACGATCTTGCCTTTACCTTCATCGCCCCATTGGGTGCCGATGACAACGACGTTCTTTGCCATAATTTTCTTTGACATCACTCAACCTAAGTTTTTAAGAATCCAGCTACTACCATTATCGGCAAGTACCAGCACGCGATCGCACTCGAACTCGTCTTGTTCATTACTGTGACCCGGCATACTCTGGATCACGACCTCGCCCGCCTTGCGCAACTCGGCGATTTTTTCCTTCAATTCTGGCGCGCTGCCCCATGGCGCACGGATCGAATGCTTCCGTTCCGCGGTCGGCAACAGGCGCGCCAGTTCGCGCAAATCGAGCGAGAAGCCGGTCGCGGGACGAGCCCGGCCGAACGCTTCGCCGACGTGGTCATAACGGCCGCCGCGCGCAACCGCGTTCGGCAAGCCAGGTACATACAGCGCAAACATCGCGCCGCTTTCATATTGATAGCCGCGCAGGTCGGCCAAGTCGATCGCCACTTCGGCGCGGCCCAGGGCAGATCCGGCCAGCGCGGCCAGTTCGGCCAGCGCCTTCAGCACGCCTGGCAGCGGCGGCAGCACTTCGCGCGCACGCGCCAGCACGTCGATGTCGCCGTACAGATTGGGCAAGGCCAGCAGCGCATCGCGCGTAACAGGATCGTAGGCGGCGGTCAGCGCACGCAAGCCCGGCGCATCTTTCGCGCGCAGCAAGGTGTACAGCGCAGCCTCGTCGCGCACGGCAGCGCCGTCTTGCGCAATGATAGCGCGCAACAGGCCGACATGCGACAAATCCAGGCGCACAGCATCAAAACCGGCCAATGCCAGCGAAGCGAGCGCCAATTCCTGGATCTCGGCGTCCGCTTCCAGGCCGGCATGGCCATAGATTTCGGCGCCGATCTGCAGCGGTTCGCGGGTGGCGTGCAGACCCGACGGACGGGTGTGGAGCACGCTGCCGGCATAGCACAACCGGGTCACGGTGGCACGGTTGAGCAGGTGCGCGTCGATGCGCGCCACTTGCGTCGTCATGTCGGCACGCAGGCCGAGCATGCGGCCCGACAACTGGTCGACCAGTTTAAAGGTGCGCAGGTCGGTATCCTTGCCAGCGCCGGTCATCAGCGATTCGAGATACTCAAGCAGCGGCGGCATGACCAGTTCATATCCGTACAGACGGAAATTATCCAGCATGCGGCGGCGCAGCTCTTCGATCTTACGCGCTTCCGACGGCAGAACATCGGCAATATTTTCGGGCAAAAGCCAATTCGGCATGAGGGAGCGAGATACGGAAGAAAGTTGAAAAAATGCATAGTGCGAGGCAGCGGCAAGCGCGCCAGGCAATAGGCCGAACCTGATATTTTACGCGAAAACACGGGCCTTTAGGGATAAGTTGTCCGACTCACTGCCGCACAGCCCTAAAAACACCGCATTTTACGCCTTACCGCAACAAGCTGGCGCACCACAAAAAACGGGGCCGGCAGCGATGCCGGCCCCGCTCCTGCTGCCACCCGCCCTTGCGGCCAGATGCAGTCTGGATACTGCCTTACTTTTTGCCAGCAGCGGCTGCGCCGCCGCCCTTGAAGTACTTGAAGAATTCCGAACTCGGATCGACTACCATCACATCGCCCTTGTCCTTGAAGGTGGCGCGATAAGCTTCCAGGCTACGGTAAAACTTGTAGAACTCCGGATTCTTGCCAAACGCTTCCGCATAGATCTGCGACGCCTTCGCATCGCCTTCGCCGCGGATCTTTTCGGCTTCACGATACGCTTCGGCCAAGATCACCGTGCGCTGCTTGTCGGCGTCGGCGCGGATTTTCTCGGAGTCGGCCGAACCGGTCGAACGCAGCTCATTGGCCACGCGCACGCGCTCGGACTTCATGCGTTCGTACACGGAGTTGTTGATCTGCTCGACGTAATCGACGCGTTTCAGGCGTACATCGACGATGCCCACGCCGATGGCCTCGGCTTCGGCCGCCACCTTGGCCTTGATCGCCTGCATCACCTTGCCGCGTTCGCCCGAGATCACTTCGCGCACGGTACGCTTGGTGATTTCATCGTTCAGGGCGGCCTTGACGATTTGCGACATGCGGTTGCGGGCGCGGCTTTCATCGCCGCCGAAGCTGCGGAAATATTTCTTCGGATTGACGATGCGCCACTTCACATACGCGTCGACGAGGATGTTCTTCTTCTCGGCCGTGATGAAGCGTTCCGGTTCCGGCGTATCGAGCGTCAGGATCCGCTTGTCCAGGTAGATGACGTTCTGGAACGGCGGTGGCAGCTTGAAGTACAAGCCTGGCTCACTGATCTCGTCCTTGACTTCACCGAGGGCGAAGACGATGGCGTATTTACGCTGATCGACGACAAACACGGTCGAGGACAAGAGCATGATCGCGATAAAGCCCGCGATCAGGGCGGCAACGATACGGTTCATTAGCGGCTCTCCCGTTCACGCGAAGAGCGGCTGTCGCGGCGCTGATTGACTTCTACTGTTGGCATGGCTTCCTGTGGCAAAACAGTGTTGGCTGCGGGTGTCCCTGCAGCACGGGCGGCAGCGTCGGTGGCAGCCGTCTGGGCGATCAACTTGTCGAGCGGCAGATACAGCAGATTACTGCCCGTTTTCGCGTCAACCATCACCTTGCTGGCACTGCTGAAGACCTGCTGCATGGTTTCCAGGTACATGCGGTCACGCGTAACGGCTGGTGCCTTCTGGTACTCGACCAGCACCTGCTTGAAGCGCGACGCATTACCTTCCGAGTTCTCGGTCACCATGGCCCGATAAGCCTCGGCTTCCTGCAGCAGGCGAAATGCTGCGCCGCGTGCTTTTGGAATGACGTCATTGGCGTAGGCCTGGCCTTCATTCTTCTGGCGCTCACGGTCCTGGCCTGCCTTGACAGCATCGTCGAAAGCGGCTTGCACCTGCTCTGGCGGCTGCACGGCCTGCATCGTCACGTTGTTAATCAACACACCAACCTTGTAATCATCCAGAATCTGCTGCATCAATTTCTGCGTGTCAAAGGCCACTTTTTCGCGGCCTTCATACAGCACGAAGTCCATCTTGCTGCGGCCGACCACTTCGCGTATCGTCGTCTCGGCGACCTGGCGCAATGTGTCTTCCTGGTCGCGCAGGCTGAACAGCCATTCCACGGGATCTTTCAGCGTGTATTGCACCGCGAACTGGATGTCGATGATATTTTCATCGTCCGTCAGCATCAGCGACTCGCTGGCCTGCTTGTTGCGCAGCGACGTGCGATAACCGACTTCCACGGTACGCACCTGCGACACATTAACGGTTTCATCGGTCTGGAACGGATACGGCCAGCGCCAGTTGAGACCGGCCGGCGCCGTGCGCGTGTATTGGCCAAATGTCAGCACGATGCCGCTCTGGCCCTCTTGCACGATGAAGGCGCCGCTGGCGAGCCAGATGAAGACGGCGATCACGCCGACCACGCCGGCGGTAATGCCGGCGCCCTTCATGTCGGGGCGTGGGCCGCTGCCGCCACCGTTGTTATTGCCGCCGTTGTCGGGACGGTTCTTCTGTCCGAAAAAGGCGTTCAGGCGCTGATTGAAATCGCGCCACAACTGATCGAGGTCCGGCGGACCTTCGCCGGGCTTTTTGCCTTCTTGGGCTTTCTTGCCGTCGTCCTTGCGATTGCCCCAGCGGGGATCATTCAGGGACAACTTCAAGCCTGTTTTTTTGAGTAGAGAGACAAGCATAACTATCGTGTTCCGACTTGGGAGTGGGTGGAATTGCTATCGTCCTCACCAGGTTCTTCGTCCTGGTCCGGGGCGGCGCCATCGTGCTGGTCGTACTGACCGTCCAACTGATCTTCCTGCTGTGCTTCATCGTTACGATAAAGGTGCGCCGAACGGGGCGCCTTCCTGGCCATCTCGACAATCGCATCGCGCAGCAAGTCGAGACCGCTGCCCTTTTGCGCACTGACGAAGACGCGACTGATCGTAGCATATTCGTCGCGCTCCACCGAAGGCTCCAGCCCTGCCGCATCGATCTTGTTCCACACGAGGATTTGCGGAATATGATCGGCACCAATCTCTTTCAAGACCAGGTTGACCTGCTCGATCTGCTCCATGCGTACCGGCGACGCAGCGTCGACGACATGCAGCAGCAGATCGGCATGGATGGTTTCTTCAAGCGTGGCGCGGAAAGCGGCCACCAGTTGATGCGGCAATTCGCGCACGAAACCCACCGTGTCGGAGATCACCACATTACCCACCTCCTGGCCCAGATAAACCCGGCGCGAGGTGGTGTCGAGGGTGGCGAACAACTGGTCGGCGACATACACGCCGGCCTTGGTCACGGCATTGAACAGGGTCGACTTGCCGGCATTGGTATAGCCGACCAGGGAGACCGAGAATGTGTGATTGCGGCCGCGCGCACGGCGCTGCGTTTCGCGCTGCTTGTGCAGCTTTTCCAGACGCGCGCGCAAGGCCTTGACGCGGTCGCCGATCAGCCGGCGATCGGTCTCGAGCTGCGTCTCGCCGGGACCGCGCAAGCCGATACCGCCCTTTTGCCGCTCAAGGTGGGTCCAGCCGCGAATCAGGCGTGTAGCCAGATGCTGCAACTGCGCCAACTCGACTTGCAGCTTGCCTTCGTGGCTCTTGGCGCGTTGCGCAAAGATATCGAGAATCAGGCTGGTACGGTCGAGCACGCGCACATTCAGGCGCTTTTCCAGATTGCGCTGCTGGGCAGGTGACAGGGCGTGATTGAAGATGACGATTTCCAGACCATCGTTGACTACGATGTCGCCAATTTCATCGGCCTTGCCGCTGCCGACAAAATACGCCGAATCGGGACTGGAGCGCTTGGCCGTGATGGTGGAAATCGGGTCCGCACCAGCCGAACGCGACAACAGCATGAGTTCCTCCATGCTGGCAGCGAAGTCGCTGTGACCGAAGTCAACCCCGACTAATACGGCGCGCATGATGGCATCAGATGGGTTGCGGCGGACGCCGACGCCGATGCAAACGCATCAGCGCCGCTGGCGCGGACGGGGTCGATGGTAGGCAAAAGGCGCTGGGCCATCAAGCTCAACGCTTTACTCCGCTTCAGGTTCAATATTGAGGTTGACGGCACGGGCCGGCACCACTGTCGAGATGGCATGCTTGTACACCATCTGTGTCACCGTATTGCGCAGCAATACGACATATTGATCGAAGGATTCGATATGGCCCTGCAATTTAATGCCATTGACCAAGTAGATCGAGACAGGAACATGCTCTTTGCGTAATGCATTGAGGAATGGGTCTTGTAACAGTTGCCCTTTGTTGCTCATAACAGCTCCGTTGTTTATGTTGTTGTGTAAGAATTGGAGGCGACTAGCTTGATTTCAAGTACTCAAACATAGAAAGATGCGTCATAGCTACTGTAACCTGTTTTCACGATCGCTGTCGCGCATCGCGCATGACACTTTAGCATGTCGTGCAGATAGCCGTCGCATTGACTATCGGCGCCGCATTATCTCAGCGGCGCCTTAATCCGCACTTAATTCAGTGGCTAACTGCTTACTTGCTCGGCGTGCGCGCAAACGGGTTTTTGCCCGTGCGCAGTTCGATGCGCAGCGGCGTACCAACCAGGGCAAACGTATCGCGGAAATGTTTTTCCAAATAGCGTTTGTACGGATCGCCAACGGCATCGAGCGCGTTACCGTGAATCACGATCACAGGCGGATTCATGCCACCCTGGTGGGCATAGCGCAGCTTCGGACGAATCGAACCCTTGCGCCGCGGCTCCTGCTTCTCCACGGCCTCGATCAGGGCGCGCGTCAGCTTCGGCGTCGACAGGTCGCACATGGCGGCCGCGTACGCGGCGTTGAGCGACTTCATCAATGGAGCGATGTTGGTGCCCTTCAGTGCCGAAATGAAATGCATCTGCGCGAACGACAGGAAGTCGAGCTTGCGATCGATATCGATCTTGATCTCGTCGCGTTCATGCGATTGCAAGCCATCCCATTTATTCACGGCCACCACCAGCGCGCGGCCCGATTCCAGAATAAAGCCGGCGATATGCGCGTCTTGCTCTGAAATATCCTGCTGCGCATCGAGCATCAGGACCACGACGTTGGCTTCGGAAATCGACTGCAGGGTTTTCACCACCGAGAATTTCTCGATCGCTTCAAATACCTTGCCGCGACGACGGATACCGGCCGTGTCGATCAGCGTATATTGCTGACCATCACGCTCGAACGGAATCTCGATCGAATCGCGCGTCGTGCCCGGCATGTCGAAGGCGATCACGCGCTCTTCACCGAGCAGGGTGTTGATGAGAGTCGACTTGCCCACGTTCGGTCGGCCGACGAGGGCAATCTTGATGCCGCGGTCGGTCTTTTCCAGCTCTTCAGGCTCGTCCGGACGCTGCGCGAACGCCAGGTCCAGCATCACTTCGACCAAGTCGTTGACGCCGTCGCCGTGCGCCGACGAGATCGCATACGGATCGCCCATGCCCAATTCATAGAATTCGGACACCACGGCCGTATAGCGCATGCCTTCGCTTTTGTTGACCACCAGCAAGACTGGCCGTCCGCTCTTGCGCAGGAAGTCGACGATAGTCTTGTCATGCGGGGTCAGGCCTTGACGGCCGTCCACGATGAACACGACCACGTCGGCCTCGGCCACGGCCTGCTTGGTCTGCAGTGCCATCTGGTGCATGATGCCTTCCTTGGCGACGGGTTCGAAACCACCCGTATCGATGACCAGGAAGGGACGTTCGCCGACACGGCCTTCGCCATAGTGACGATCGCGCGTCAACCCAGGCAAATCCGCCACCAGCGCATCGCGCGAGCGGGTCAGACGATTGAATAAAGTCGATTTCCCAACATTGGGTCGACCTACTAGTGCAATTACCGGCTTCATTGTATTACTCGACCGCGAGAGCGATCACTGTCCCTGATTGGGTTTGAAAAATCAAATTCGAACCGGCGACGACGGGAGCCGAAACAATCGGACTACCATCGCTGCTGACACGACCTATTAATGCGCCATCTTCCCGTGACAGGAAGTGGATATAACCTTGATAGTCACCGACGGCGACGCTGCGGCCAAAAGAGGCCGGCGTCGACAGGCGGCGGCGCGCCAGCGCCTCATTCTTCCAGGCGCTCTGGCCGCCGTCGCGGCCGAACGCCACGACGGCGCCCTGGGCGTCGGCAGCAAACACGAAACGCTGATCGACGGCCACGCCCACATCGGACGAGATCGGCTTACTCCAGCGCGGCACGCCCGTGGCAGCATCGAAGCAGCCTGCCTTGCCCTGGTAAGTGACAGCGCACACTTCGCCCTCGAACACCACCGGCGTGCCGGCGATGTCGGAGACGCGCTCCAGTTCGGTAGCGCCGCGCGGTTCGCTGACCACAGTCTCCCAGCGTACCACACCGGTGGCAACCGTCAGTGCCAGCAGCTTGCCGCCTGGCTGAGCCACGTAGACATTCGCGCCGCCCAACACCATGCCCGGTGCATTGCGCAAGGTCAGTGCCGGCGTGGCGCGCTGCACCGTCCACTTGCGCTCGCCCGTCTTGGCATCAAAGCCGACGATGCGGTTGTCCACGCTGCGCACCACCACCACACCCTGCCCGACCACAGGCGCGGTCAGCACTTCACTCGACGCCTGCGCCGTCCACAGTTGCTTGCCATCGGCATCAAACGCCAGCACGGCGCCCTTGGCCGCGCCCACGACCACCAGTGCGCCGTCGCTGCCGGCGCTGGAGGTGATGTCGCTGCCGACCTTGATGCGCCACGTTTCACGCCCGCTGGCCGCATCCAGGCGCGCCAGCGCGCCATCGGCATTGACCACGTACAGGCTGTTACCGGCCAGTGCGGGCCGGAAGGCGTACACGCCAGCCTTGCCGATCGAATACTTCCAGGCGTCGCGCACGGCGATGCTCGATGTTATCTCCACCAGTTTGGCCGGTTCGACTTTCGGGTCTTTCGAGGCAAACGGATTCCAGGACGAGCAACCGGCCATCAGGGCCAACAGACTTGCAGCTACCAGCTTTTCAGTGACACGCATAAGTGTTATCCAACCTTTTTCTTGTACTTGTAAGGGCGAGGCAGGCGGCGCAAAACGCCGCATGGCCGTGCCATCAGTGTTCCTGTCAGGCGCCAGCCTTGTCAGCCTTGGCCTTGTCTTCCGGTACCGTGCCGCCTATCGCCTCCAGTTTCACCTGGATCAATTGACGCCCTGGATTGTTCTTGTCCGTCGCGGCCAGCGCGGCAAGGTAGGCCGTACGTGCATCGTCGAGCTTGTTTTGCGCCACCAGGATATCGCCCTTGCGGTCCGCCACGGCGCCGGCAAATTGCACCACGCTGGCCGTGGCCAGCACTTTCAGCGCTTCATCGTAGGCTTTGTCGTCCAGCAAGACACCGGCCAAGCGCAGCTTGGCGATGGCCTTGTACTCTTCCGTGCCATGCTCGGCAACCCATTGCAACTGGGTCTTGGCCGTTTTCAGGTCATTCGCGTCGAACGCCACCTTGGCCGCGCCCAGCGCGCTCATCTGCGCATACGCCGTGCCGCTGAAACGCGATTGCATGTCGCTGGCCGCGCGCATCACCTTGGCGGTGTCCTTGGCGGCGATGGCATTTTGCAGCTCGTCGTACAACTGACCGGCTTGCGCAGCCTGCGTGCGCTGGTAGTACTGCCAGCCAGCCCAGCCGCTGTAGCCAGCAAGCGCCACGATCAGGACCCAGGAGGTCAGATTGCCATTGCGCTGCCACCAGGCTTTGAGGGTTGCCAGTTGTTCTTGTTCTTCGTGATCGTATGCCATGGGTCGTCAGTTTTAATGAGTAGTTGATCGAGGATAGTACGGTCTTGCTTCAAATTAATGGTGGTGATGCACATGGCCGTCAGGGCCGTGATCGTGGCCGCAATCGTGGTCGCCGATGATCTGGTCGACCACGTAATCGACGACATCGTCGAACGGCACCGTGTTTTGCTGCGCGCCCGCATCGGCTTCGCGCATGGCTTTTACCGTGGCAACATTGTTGGCGATTTCATCGTCGCCCATGATCACCGCAAACGCCGCACCGCTGGCATCGGCCTTTTTCATTTGCGTCTTGAAGCTGCCGCCGCCATTGCTCGCTGCGCAATGTAGCACAACGTCGAGGCCCGCATCGCGAATCCGCTCGGCCAGTACGAACGCTTGCAAGCCTGCCTGCTCGCCCTGGTGCACCAGATACACGTCGCACTGCGCCGGCGCTTCCGGTTCCGCCGCATCCTTCATCAGCAGCACCAGGCGCTCGACGCCCATGCCAAAGCCGACGGCTGGCGTCGATTTGCCACCGAACATTTCCACCATGCCGTCATAGCGGCCACCGGCGCACACCGTGCCTTGCGCGCCCAGCTTGTCGCTGACCCACTCGAACACCGTGCGGTTGTAGTAATCGAGGCCGCGCACCAGGCGAGGATTGATGGTGAAGGGGATATTGTTGTGGTTCAAGATCTTCTGCACGCCATGGAAGTGCGCCAGCGATTCCTCGCCCAGGTAATCCAAAAGCTGAGGCGCGCCATTGACCAGATCCTGCATGGCAGGATTTTTGGTGTCCAAAATGCGCAGCGGATTGCTGTGCAGGCGGCGCTTGGCTTCTTCGTCGAGCAGTTCGCTATGGCTTTCCAGATAGGCGATCAGGTCGGCGCGGTGGCGCAGGCGCTCGGCGGCGTCGCCGATCGAGTTCAGTTCCAGGCGAATGCCTTCCAGACCCAGGTCATCCCACAGGCGGCGCGACATCATGATGATCTCGGCATCGATATCCGGGCCCGTGAAACCGATGGCTTCCACGCCGAACTGGTGGAACTGGCGGTAACGACCTTTTTGCGGGCGCTCGTGACGGAACATCTGACCCTTGTACCACAGGCGTTTCGGGCCTTCGTAGACGAGGTTGTGCTCGACCACGGCGCGCACCACGCCAGCCGTGCCTTCCGGACGCAGGGTCAGGTTGTCGCCGTTCATCGAATCGGTGAACGAGTACATTTCCTTTTCCACGATGTCGGTCACGGCGCCGATGGCGCGCGCGAACAACTTCGTTTCTTCCACGATCGGCGTGCGGATCTGCTGGAAGCCATAGCTTTGCAGCACGGATTGCGCCGTATTTTCAAACAATTCCCACAACGGGGCATCGGCGGGCAGCACATCATTCATGCCTTTCACGCCTGTAATTTTCTCTGCTTTTTTATTTTCGGACATGGTGTTCTTCTTTGCTTTTCATTTTTTCGCGTAAGGAGTCCAGGCTTGCAAGCCTAGACCGCTACGCTGGCGAGCGACATGTCGCTCGAAACCCCAGCTACGCCGTAATGGGTTTTAACATAATTGAGGACGATGTCCTGGAATTCTTCGACGATGCGTTCGCCGCGCAGGGTGACGACTTTTTCGCCATCGACAAAGACCGGCGCGGCCGGTGATTCTCCGGTGCCGGGCAAGCTGATGCCGATGTTTGCATGCTTCGATTCGCCGGGACCGTTGACTATGCAGCCCATGACGGCCACGTTCATCGCTTCCACGCCCGGATACAACTTTTTCCATTCCGGCATCTGCTCGCGCAGATACGTCTGGATGTTGTCGGCCAATTCCTGGAACGTGGTCGACGTCGTGCGGCCACAGCCCGGGCAGGCGATGACCATGGGCGCGAACTTGCGCAAGCCCATGGTTTGCAAAATTTCCTGGCCGACGATCACTTCGCGCGTGCGGTCGCCGCCAGGCTCTGGCGTGAGCGAAATACGGATGGTGTCGCCGATGCCCTCTTGCAGCAGCACGGACAAGGCCGCCGTCGAGGCGACGATACCCTTGCTGCCCATGCCCGCTTCTGTCAGGCCCAAGTGCAGCGGATAGTCGCAGCGCTGCGACAGTTCGCGATACACGGCGATCAAATCTTGTACGCCGGACACTTTACACGACAAAATAATCTTGTCGCGTCCCAGGCCCAGCTCCTCGGCACGCACGGCGTTTTCAATCGCCGACGTTATCAGTGCTTCATACATGACCGCTTGCGCCGGCCAAGGCTCGCTGCGGCCCGCGTTTTCATCCATGATGCGCGCCAGCAAGGCTTGATCCAGGCTGCCCCAGTTCACGCCGATACGCACCGGCTTGTCGTACTTGCACGCCGCTTCAATCATTTGCGCAAATTGCGTATCGCGCTTGGCGCCCTTGCCCACGTTGCCCGGATTGATGCGATACTTCGACAGCGCGCGCGCACAATCGGGGTAATCGTTCAACAGGGTGTGGCCGTTGTAATGGAAGTCGCCCACCAACGGCACGTCGACGCCCATCTTGTCGAGCTGCTCGCGAATGTACGGCACGGCGGCAGCCGCTTCCGGACGGTCCACCGTCAGGCGCACCAGCTCCGAGCCGGCACGCGCCAGTTCCTTGATCTGTATCGCCGTGCCGATGGCATCGGCCGTATCCGTGTTCGTCATCGACTGCACCACCACGGGGGCATCGCCGCCCACCCAGATCTGACGCTGGCCGTGTGCGATCAACACCTTGCGGCTGTCGCGCCGGACAGAAGGACCGGAGCCGATCGCTGTTTTCGAGGTAGCCATAATATTATCTTGTGAGTTTGCTTATTTAAACTACTTGCTTGAACGACTAATATCAACACTTGGCCGATGTTTTTTAAGCATTACTTAATGCTCACGCGCGAAATGGTGCCACCGGCCACGGTCGGCAAATCGAGCTTGGCGCCGCGCAACGTTGCCTGCACAACACCTGGCTTACCCACTACCAGGGTGGCCGGGCCGGTGATATCGAACGTTTCCGTGCTGCCAGCCTTGACCATGCGCGCAATCAGCGGCGTACTGCCAGGGCGGCGGATCTCGACCCAGGAATCCTGCTCCACCTTCAACACCAGCGCATTCGCGCCCACGGCAGCGCCAGCATCGGCAGGCAGCGCCGCAGGCATCACAACAGCAGATGCCGGTACAGGCGCCGAAGCGACGCTGGCGGCGGGGGCGCCCGTCTGCGTATCGTTGCCCGGCGGTGGCGGCACGGAAATCAGCGGTACCGATGGCGCTTGCACCGGTGTCAAGTCCTGGCCCGGCTTGATCAAGGTCGTTTCCACAGGGACCACGTCCGCCTGCGCGACTTCTTTCCCGGCATGCGAGGGCAGCACGTTGGTCGGCACATAGCCAAACTTGTAGGCACCAAAGGCGGCGGCGACGACCACGGCCACGGCGCCGGCGATCCAGAGGGACGCCTGGCTCGACGAGCGCTGCGTCATAGACGGGAAGCGCGATTCGGAAAACGTGGCGGAAATTTCACGCCGCACGGGCGTGGCGGACTCTTGCACCGGCGCCGGATGGACTTCGATCATCGCGACCAGCGGCGCTGCGTCGAGACGCACCACCTTGGCGTAGGCGCGCACGAAACCGCGCACCACGGCCACGTTCGGCAAGGCTGCCATGTCGCCCGCTTCCAGCGCGATCACTTGGCGTGGCGCCAGTTTGAGCTGGTCGGCCACCTGCTCCACAGGCCAGCCCAGCGCTTCGCGCTGCGCTTTCAACTGTGCGCCTGCCAGCGCGAGATTGCCCTGGGGCTGCTGCTGAGGCGTTTCTGCCCGCTCTGAATTCATTGGTATCCCTGTCTCACTCATCAAACGCCCCATTTTGATAAGCAGCATATTCGGGGGAGCCGGAATGGTGGTGGCGCAAATGCGCCGCCAGGCCAGCTTCCGCACCCGCATCCCCGAGCTTATGCTGCACCTTGATCCCGAGCCACAGCACATCGGCCGTCTGGCTCTCCATTGTCGCTACTTTACCGAGCCGCTCAAGATAATGCGCCGCTTGTCGGTAGTCTTGCTGTTGGTAATACACGCGCACCAGGCCGACATACGTCATTGCCGCGGCAGGTGCGATGCGCTCCGCCTTGCGCCAATAATCAGCGGCGCGCCGGTAATCGTTGATGCGCAAGCTGCACGTCGCCGCATTATGCAGCGCCAGCTCAGGCGTGCCATAGGCGACATCTCGCAATGCGGCATCGAAATACGCCAACGACTGCGCCGCGCGCCCGGTCTGGCACAAAAACTGGCCATAATTATTGCTCAACTCGGGATTGTGGGGCGCAAGGCGCATTGCGTAAAGAAAATCTTTTTCAGCCGCATCAGCTTGGTGCAGGGCAGCAAGAACCAGCGCACGCATGCCGAGCGCTTGGGCATTGCCCGGCAGCAGCTGCACCGCCTGCTCCGCTTCGGCCAAAGCCACCCCATACTGCGCTTGCCCATAATAGGCGCTGGCCAACTGCAAGCGCAAGTCGGCGCGCTGCGAGGTAGATGCAGATGCAGATGCGGCTTGCCCCGTGTCTGCGGTGGAAGCACAGCCGGCCAGCAGCAGCACGCCCAGGCTGACAACAGCCACGGCAAGTACGCCAGGATAAGCCATGCCTCCCCGCATCAGGAGCGGATCTCCACGATCTTGCCAAAGTTGGCGCCAAATTTCTGCTGATACTCAGTCATTTTTTCCATGCGCTCCTGGACCCGCGTACGGTCTTTCACTTCGCCCGCCAACTGGCCGCAAGCGGCATCGATATCGTCGCCGCGCGTCTTGCGCACGGTGGTGATGATGCCGCCATCCATCAGCACTTGGGCAAACGCCTTGATGCGCGGGTTTTTCGAACGGAACAGACCCGACTCGGGGAAGGGATTGAAGGGAATCAGGTTGAACTTGCAGTTCACGCCGAACTCGCGGTCTTGCACCAGCGCCAGCAATTCGCGCGCGTGCTCATCGCTGTCATTGACGCCGTCGAGCATGCAGTACTCGAAGGTGATGAAATCGCGCGGAGCAAATTCCAGGTAGCGCTTGCAAGCTGCCATCAATTCCTTCAGCGGGTATTTCTTATTGAGTGGAATCAAGCCATCGCGCAGCACATCATTCGAGGCGTGCAGCGAGACGGCCAAGGCCACCGGCACTTCCTGCGACAGCTTGTCCATCATCGGCACCACGCCCGAGGTCGAGAGGGTCACGCGGCGGCGCGACAGGCCGTAGGCGTTGTCGTCGAGCATCAATTTCAGGGCTGTGACGGTCGGCTCAAAATTGAGCAGGGGCTCGCCCATGCCCATCATCACCACGTTGGTAATCTGGCGCTCGCCTTTCGGGCCCGGCTCGATACCCTTGGTGCGGCGCAATTCGAATTCCGCCATCCACAGCTGGCCTATGATTTCGCCGACACTGAGGTTGCGGTTGAAGCCTTGCTTGCCCGTCGAGCAGAAACGGCAGTTCACGGCGCAGCCGGCCTGGGTCGAGATGCACAGGGTGCCGCGATTTTCTTCCGGAATAAACACGGTTTCCACGGCATTGCCATTACCCACGTCGACCAGCCATTTGCGCGTACCGTCCGTCGACGTGTGGTCGCTAATGATGGCCGGGGCGCGCACTTCGGCGCGCGTGGCCAGCTTGTCGCGCAGCGACTTGGCCAAGTCCGTCATGGCGTCGAAATCGGAAGCGCCGAACTGATGTATCCAGCGCTGCAATTGTTTTGCACGAAACGGTTTCTCTCCCAACTCGGCGCAGTAGGCGATGAGTTGCGCGGGATCAAAATCCAGCAAGTTGGTGAGGGTCGTCGTATGCATGATCAGGTCTATTCTAAAAATCCGTCCCCGCGCGCATCAGGAGCCAACAGCACCACAGCGCAGCGGGAACAGGGGGTGATAAGTTATTTCACAGATAACGCCAGGAAATAACGTTATCTAAGGCAATTAAGCCTTCAGTTCTGGGAAGAAGTAAGCGATTTCCACTTGACCAGCTTCGACAGCGTCGGAACCGTGCACGGCGTTAGCGTCGATCGAATCGGCGAAATCGGCGCGGATCGTGCCTTTTTCTGCTTTCTTCGGATCGGTCGCGCCCATCAGGTCACGGTGGGCCAGAACGGCGTTTTCGCCTTCCAGAGCTTGGATCATGACTGGACCGGAAACCATGAAGTCGACCAGATCCTTGAAGAAGCCGCGCTCTTTGTGCGCTGCGTAGAAGCCTTCAGCTTGTTCGCGCGACAATTGGGCCATGCGTGCTGCAACGATTTTCAGGCCAGCGTTTTCAAAACGAGTATAGATTTGACCGATGACGTTTTTTGCAACTGCGTCTGGTTTGATGATCGACAGGGTGCGTTCGATTGCCATGTGTGAAAACTCCAATAAAAGTAGGGTTAAAACGATAAATTGATAACTCAATCAACCTTTGATTTTACCATACTCCACCCCATATCACCCAGACAGGCGGGCCATCATCTTCCGCCCTGGCTGAGTTTAATGCAATCTTAAGCTGGTTTTTTTGCAAAAATCGGACGCCATGCTATCCTTAGCCAAAGAAGTAATTTGAATTGACAACACGGAGGCACTATGAATCAGAACATGCAACGCACCTTTGACCTGTCGGGCAGCATGCAGCAAGTCCGCCACCAGGTCTTGCGCAACACTTACTGGCTGCTGGCACTGTCCATGATACCGACCGTGCTGGGCGCCTTCATCGGCGTACAAATGCATTTGCCGATGCTGACCGGCGGCATGGGCTTCATCATCTTCATGGCCGTCGCATTCGGCTTCATGTACGCGATTGAAAAGACCAAGAACTCGGGCCTTGGCGTCGCCGTCCTGCTGGGCTTTACCTTCTTCATGGGCTTGATGCTCACGCCCATCCTGACGCGCACGCTCGGCTACTCGAACGGCGGCATGCTCATTATGACGGCGTTCGGCGGCACGGCCACTATCCTGGCCGTCATGGCGACCATCGCCACGGTATCGAAGCGCGACTTCTCGGCCATGGGCAAATGGTTGTTCGCCGGCGTGATCGTGCTGATCCTGGCATCGGTGGCGAACATTTTCCTGGGCCTGTCGGCACTGTCGATCGTGATCTCCGTGGTCGCCATCGCCATCTTCTCGGCTTACATCCTGTATGACGTGCAGCAAATCATCAACGGCGGCGAGACCAATTACATCTCGGCCACCCTGCGCATCTACCTGGACGTGTACAACATCTTCACCAGCCTGCTGTCCCTGCTGGGCTTGGCCGGCGGTAGCCGCGACTAAGCACTGAGATTGACACAGCATTGACACAGCAAAAAGCCGACCTGCGGGTCGGCTTTTTTACGCCTGCAACATCGCTCGATCTCCCCATCGAGCATCGGGACCACGCTCAAAAGTCGTGCTTGGCCGGATACGCGCTGTAAAAATCGTTATTCCATTTGAAATTGGTAAACGCCACGGTGAGGGAAATATCGAGCGCTTCGACAAAATGCCAGCAACCGACGGGCAAGAACAGGATCTCGCCCGGCGCCAGCACGCATTCGCGCACCTGAACCTCGGCCATCAGCGGATAGCGCTGCAGGTCGATGTCGCGCCCATCGACGGGCGTAAAGCAGTGACGCTGGTTGTACACGCGCGCCGCCTCGCAGGCAGCCATGATGCGCAACCGCTTGCGCCCTTTTACCTGTGCCATGAAATTGTTCGTCAGGTCGTGGTGGAATGGCGTCACCGTGCCGGCAGGACCGAACCATAAAAAGCCCTCGGGTTCGCCATCGCGCTTCAGGTATTGAGGCAACTGGCCGATATCGTCCCACAACTCGCGCAAGGCTTGCCGGTTCTGCGAATTATTGTTGGCCGTCATGTAGAAATCATTACTCCTGCCGCTGCCCTCGACCAGGCTGACGTATTCGCCAAACGCCATCTTGCGCTTGTGCGCCACGCTATTCATTTCGTACTGGGCGTCCGCTTCACGCCCGAACTGCACTTCCACCTCGCGCTGCGCGTAGTGCTCGAGAAAATAGGCCGGAGTCCATTTGTCCATGGCGGGCCAGTCGTCCATCATGCCGGTGATGATCACGGGCTGGTTGGTGGCATAGTATTCATCCAAAAATGCCTGTGCGGACAACTTGTCGCGGCGGGCAATCTCGGTCGGGCGCAGCTGATTCAGCTTGCGCTGGATGTCGAGCACCCAGTCGCGCTTGGCCAGCCGATTCGACAAACGCACGGCGCCCGCCAGATAGGGGCTGTGCAGTGCCAGCGCCACTTCGCGACGCGCCAAGCCTTCCCCGATGCCGGCCTGTTGCAGCACCGGCAACAGGGCCGATGGATGACTGCCCAGCATAAGGTTTTCCGCGATCCAGCTGCGCCACTCGCGACTCAGCTCCTCCGACTGCTTGTTCACTCCCAATGTCGATACCGCCGCCATCGCCTGCCTCCTGTCTGTATATAAGAATAAACGGCCGGACAGCATGGCTATCCGGCCGCGTCTTAGGCTAGCTCAGCATTACCGCACCTTCCACACCTCGGTGGCCAGCACGCCATTCGCATCGCCATCGAGTTCCCACGAGAACGCGCCGCGCAAGCCCTGGTCCTTCACGTATTTCACCTTGGTGCCGATGACGGTCGGATCATCATAGCTCCACCACTGGCCGCCCACCCCCGTGTACAGGTACAGCTGCTTGGTCACAGGGTGGTAGTAACGCGTGCCGCTCTTGGCGACGAGGATTTTGTAGTCCTCGATACCCGACTCGTACGTGCCCGGCGCCATGCCGGTGGCCGCCTGGTACAAGCCATCGCCGTTCGGCCCCGGTGCGACGCCCTTCCAGCCACGGCCATAGAAAGGTATGCCGAGCAGCAATTTGTCGCGCGGCACACCGGCAGCAATCATGTACTGCACCGCCTTGTCGCCCACGTATTCGCGCGCCATGCCGGTCGACGGATCGGCAGGATCGGCAAACAGCTGGGCATTGAAGTTGGTGCTCGTTTCCCAGCCGCCGTGGAAGTCGTAAGTCATCAGGTTGATCCAGTCCATATACTGCGAGTACAGGGCCGGCTCGGTGTTGTCGATCTTGTCCTTGCCCGCACCGACAGCGGCGGTCAACAGGTAGCGCTTGCCATTGGCGGCGCCGAGCGCATCGAGCTGGCTGCGAAATTCCGCCATCAGCAAGGTAAAGTTGCGCTTGTCGTTGGGGCTGACCGTGTTATACGGCTGGCCGCCGCCCACCGGGTATTCCCAATCGATGTCGATGCCGTCAAAGATATTGGCCGCCGCACCCACGCCACCGCGCCCGCCCTGCAGCGGCAGATTGCCCTTGATGTAGATATCGATGCAGGAACGCACCATCTGCTTGCGCAGCGCATCGGTGGCGGAACCGACGGAGAAGTTCTTCGACCAGCTCCAGCCACCCAAGGAAATGAACAACTTGAGGTTCGGGTGCGCCGCCTTGAGTTTCTTCAGCTGCAGGAAGTTGCCCGACAAGGGAGCGTCCCAGGGAATCGCCTGGCCATCGACGGTGCGCTTGGGCGTGCGGATGTAGTCGGCCTCGGCATCGCCGCCCGTGCCCGCGTCCGGCGAATTCGGATTCGTCGCGCCCGGCTCCGTCTTGGTGATCATGGCGCATTCATAACCGCCGTTTTTCGGATAGATATTGCCGAAAGCGTAGTTGATGAAGGTCAGCTTGTCGGCCACGCCGCTCGTATGCACGTTCGCCACTTCATAGTCACGGCCATACACGCCCCACTGCGCGAAGTAGGAACCCACTTCGCGCCCGGTTGGGGTCGGGGTTGGGGTTGGGGTTGGGGTCGGGGTTGGGGTTGGGGTCGGGGTTGGCGTCGGCGTCGGCGTCGGGGTTGGTGTCGGCGTGGCGCTGCAGATCTCTTGGCTGATCCATGGCTTGCCCGTACCGGCGGCGCCGCTGCTGGTGGACGGATTGTTGCCCTGCGTCCAGTAGTTGGCGCGGTAATTCGTACCTGCATAGCTGACGATGGCACCCGCGCTGTAAGCCGTGCCAGCCGCCCACGGCAGCGCGCAGGTGCCGCCGGTGGGCGTTGGCGTTGGCGTGGGTGATGGTGTTGGCGTGGG